>CAKSIW010000035.1 GCA_934463175.1 uncultured Clostridia bacterium
CTTGAGTCCTTGTCCGCTTTGATATTAATGCAGAAATCGCTGCGGCTCATGCCGACCTTGTCATCGGTCAGAGAGAGATAGCACAGCTTGTCCAGCGCGTCGCTTGCGTTTGATATAATTTCTCTGAGAAAAATTTCCTTGTGTGTGTAGATTGAATTAATCATCAGGTCAAGAAGTCTTTTTGACTCCGCCTTGAACTGTTTTTTTGCCACAAAAATGACCTTCTTTCCAAATATATCTTATAGCATATTATACTCTCAATATCATAAAAAGTCAATGCTTGAACACGGAAATTTGATTGGCAAAAACGGAGTGTGCGGAATAGTATGATACAGGACGGAAAATTGGAGGTAATGCGGTTATGGAAGGAAACGGAAAACGTGTCAGGCGGATTTTGCGGCTGGTTTTAATTGCAAATGCCGCGGTTTCGGCGGTGAAGCTTGCAGTCGGTGCGTCATGCGGCAGCATGAGTGTTCTGGCGGACGGGTTTCACTCGGTTTCGGACAGCGCATCGAACATTGTCGGACTGATTGGCGTGCGTCTTGCGTCAAAGCCGATTGACACAAAGCACCCGTACGGACACGGCAAGTTTGAGATAATGTCTGCACTGTTCATCGGCATTATGCTGATGATGATTGCGGCAAAGCTTGTTTTTGGAGCGGCTGAGGGCTTTTTCAAGCCAAGGGCGGTTATGTTTGAAGGCTTGGATATGATTCTCATGGCGGCAACGCTGCTGATTAATATTTTTGTTTCGGCAGCCGAATTTCGCGCCGGAAAACGGCTGTCGAGCGCGGTTCTTGTTGCCGATTCGATTCACACAAGAGGGGACTGTATGATTTCGGGGGCGGTTCTGGTCGGAATGGCACTCATTCGCGCAGGACTTCCCGCCTGTCTTGACGCGGTGATTTCGCTTGCTGTTGCGGCGGCGGTTATGCTTTCGGCTTTGCGGATAATTAAGGAATGTACCGATGTTTTGGTTGACAGTGCGGCAGTCAGCAGTGATGAGGTTCGGGAGCTTCTGATGAAATCCCCCGAGGTTCGCGATGTTCACAAAATCAGAAGCCGCGGAATGTCGGGCAGTGTGTTCATTGATCTGCATGCTGTTGTTGACCCGAACGAAAATGTTTGCGATATGCATACGCTATCACACAGGCTTGAGGAAATGCTGAAGGAACATTTCGGACTTGAAACGCAGGTCTGCATACACATCGAGCCTGATGACGGAATGCATGGCGGCGGAGAGGAGGAACTGTGACGAGATGACGGGACTTGTTTTTTCGGGCGGAGGAGGAAAGGGCGCATATGAAATCGGGGTGTGGCAGGCACTTGAGGAAATCGGCATGACAAAGAAAATATGCGGTGTTTCGGGTGCATCGGTGGGCGCATTGAATGCGGCACTTTTCGGAATGCGCGATTTGAACAATGCGCGGACGGCATGGGAAAGCGTCTTTCCCCAAAAAATTCTCACACCGGGGAACTTGCTTTTCGGGCTTTTGCTTAATCATGCGTCAGAAGCTGCCGCAGGCGGCTTTTTCTCGCCCGACGGGCTGGAAGGGCTGATTGATGAATACATAAGACCGTACAGTGTGCGGAGCTTTTGCGGAAGCGTTTATGCCGCCTGCACCGAGCTGTGCGGTCAGCCAAGGTGCAGGTTCGAGGATTTTGCGGCGGTTTTCGGGGAAGGCAGCGCAAGAATGATATTTGCCGCTTTTCTACGTGCCGTGTGCTATGTCGGACAGATAAAAAAGACGGGGAAAGGAGAATATTTTGATTTGACAAAGCAGAGCGGTGAGCGAATGCGTGATATACTCATTGCGAGCGCCGCAATTCCGCTTGTTTTTCCGACAGCGGAAATTGACGGAAGAGAGTTTGCGGACGGCGGAATGTGCGATAACACACCGATAAGACCGCTTTATGATGACGGAATCCGCGATTTCATCGTTGTATATCTCGACCGCGGCAAACGGACAAAAAAGAGAAAATATCCGGAGGCAAGGATTCTTGATATTTCGCCGAGCAGAAAAATGGGGAGCCTGTTTGGCGGAACGCTGAATTTCAGCAGTGAAAACATAAAGGCTCTGATTGAACTCGGCTACCGTGACGCAAAGGAAAAACTGTCTGCGACGGTTGACATAAAACGTGATGTGTGGTAGAATGAAAGGAACGGAAGAAAATGTGCCGCACAATGCGGACAGGGGGAGAGACTGTTGAAACTCGTAACGGTTTTTTTGTGGTTTATGACATACAGCGTGCTTGGCTGGGCATATGAAACTGTGCTTTGCTCCTGCACGGAGAGGCGGTTTGTCTACCGCGGTTTTCTGAACGGACCGTATTGTCCGATTTACGGCTGCGGTGCGCTGCTGGATCTTGCAATTCTGGGCAGAATTGAAAATCCCGTTCTGCTTTTTCTTGCAGGCGCGGTTTTGACCTGCACTCTGGAATATTTCACGGGGCTTGCAATGGAAAAAATGTTTCATGCGAGGTGGTGGGACTATTCCGACATGAAATTTAACATACAGGGCAGGGTTTGTCTGCTCGGCGCATTTGCGTTCGGGAGTCTTTCGGTTCTGCTGATAAAATATATGCAGCCGTTTCTGAAAGGGCTGACAGACGCCGCACCGCCGCTTTTCCTGATGATTCTGGGCATATGTCTTGCGCTGGTGTTTGCCGCCGACCTTGCAGTGACCCTCAGCGGATTTGTGAGCTTCAACAAAAAGCTGCGCCTGCTGTCTGCGGATATAATCGACACAAAGAATAAAATGCTTGAAATTATTGCCGACATTCCGAAAAAGTTCAACCTTCAGGAGCGGCGTATGATCAGAGCTTTCCCCAAGCTTTCGTCGCTGAACTATAATGAGGCTTTGACAACGCTCAGGGAGCGGCTTCGGGCGGTTGGCAAGATACGGAAAAACACGAAAAAGGAGAATGCAAAGTGACAAATGAAATTCAAATCAGACGCGCGGAGGAGCGCGATATACCGTCAATCGGAAGGCTGTTGCTGCAAGTGCATAAGGTTCACAGCGATGTGCGCCCCGATTTGTTCCGAAAGGGCGGAAGAAAATATACAGACGGTGAGCTGTGTGAAATTCTGAAAGACGGGAAGAGACCGATTTTTGTTGCGTCGTCGGACGGCGCGGTGGTCGGATATGCGTTCTGCATACATAAACAGAATTTGAACGATACCTCACTGACAGATGTCAAGAGCCTGTATATTGATGATCTGTGTGTTGACGAGACGGCGCGCGGACTTCACATCGGCACGAAAATTTATGAATATGTTCTTGAATATGCAAAGCGTGAAGGATATTACAGCGTCACGCTGAATGTGTGGGCGGATAACGTTTCCGCTGTCGGATTTTATGAGAGCATAGGAATGAAAATTCAGAAAATCGGAATGGAAAAAATACTGTAAAAAACAAGCTAAAGAGGCACCGCGGATTAATCCGCGGTGCCTCTTTAAGTTTGAGTAAAAAATTATTTTTCAAAAATTTCTATAATCGGGCTTGCAAGAATACCGGTGTCCTTCAGAATATATTCATAGCACCAGTTATCGCCTATGGAACGCCAGAAATTGGGACCCACCCAACGGTGCTGACGAACATTGTGCATTCCGCCGAATGTGTTGATTCGTGTTCCGAACAGAACCAGCTCAACAGTGTGTTTGCCTGCCGAAAGACCCTCAATTTTCAGCTCATACGGTGAAAGTGCAATCACGCCGCGTTCTTTGCCGTCAACGATGACCTTGACAAGCGCACCGCGATAGCGCACAGTGCGGATAACGGCTGTGCATTCGGGAGTTTCGATTTCCGCCTTATAGATTATGTTTCCGCCGTAGAAGGGCATACCCTGGCTTGTCAGCGTTGAAAAGCCGATTTTGCTGCTGTCGGGAACAATCGCTGTGTATGTGCCCTCAACCTTCACGCCGAAGTCGCCGAGAATATAGCACCATTCGGTGTTTGTCCGTTTTCCGAACGGAACTTGCAGAATAAGCTCATTCTTTCCGGCACGGATTTCGGGGAGCGGCACTGTTTTGATTGCCTTGTCTGTGTACCACCCGTCAACAGCAGGCGAAACCTCTGTGCCGTTGAAGGTTATGCGGAGCTTCTCCGCATCCTCTGCGGCAAGGTGTGCGCCCGAATATGCAATTTCGCTGTTAATCGTGAAGCGCAGTGCGATTGAGTTTGTAACAGGCTCGTCTTCAACAACCCACGGCTGTGCAAGCTGGGTGCCGCGGCATGGCCAGCCCATTTCTTCACGGCAGATGTTGTCAAGAATGAGGATTTCCTCTTCGGGGCGGAAGTCGCCGCCGTTCAGTGAGTATTCGGCGCGGTCAAGCAAAAGAACGTTCGGCTCACTCCGTTTAAAGTCAACCTTGCCCGATATACGGATTGTTTTGCTCGGTGCGGTGCATTTCTCCTCTGTCTGCGGAATTTCTTTTCCGTCAAATTCGGAAAGCCTCAGAAGCAGACTGTCACGGGTGTGAAAATCATATTCAATAAAGGTTTTGCCGTCCTTGACAGAGTATGGTATTTTGCGGATTTCGCCGCTCAGTGTGTCATAGAGCGTCGGGGTGTATTCACCGCGGATATTGATGTAGGTTTTTTGTGCGGCAGTGACCTCCGACGGATTTGAAATGGTAAAACCGTCTGCAAAACTCACACTTTTGTTCCCGTGGGCAATGAACAGCCAATCGCAGTCATTGTCGCGGCGCATGTTATAAAGCAGATTATCGGTCAGACTGCCGTCCTTATCCTTGATTTCAACAATTCTGAAGTCACTGAGAGCGTCAAGAATCGAAACGCGGTCGAAAGGAACGCAAACGCTTCTGCGGTAAAACTCCTGTACGTCATCGGACTTTTCTGCGTCAACATATTTCGGACACTCGCCTGCAAAGATGACCCTGCCGCCCTTTGACTCAAATTCGGTCAGTATGTCAAGTGTGGTGCGTCTGAGCGTCAGGCAGTCGGGAACCACAACGACGTCATATTTCATTTTGCCGACACAGAGTCCGCTGTCGGATTTTGCATACTGTTCGGGCAGAAGCGATTCGCTGACAAAGTCAAAATCCATTGTACCGAAAAGCAGCCATTTTGTTATGTTTCCGAACTTTTCGTCAAGCTGTTCACGGATTCCGAGAGTGTTTTCCTTCGGTCCGAAATTAATCCAGTAGCTTTCAACGGGGTGAATGACTGCTATTTTTTCAACAGGCTTTCCGCGTGTCAGTGCAGTGTTCACTCTTGCAAAGTGATCCTCAATATATTTATACTCCTTGTGCCACGGTGACTGATAGTTAATTGTTGCCGGGTAGTCGCGCTTTGCCTCGCCTGCCATTGACACCCATGAAAGGTGCGGAACGCGGATTGTCACGCCGAGAGCCGCCTGCCAGTCGCCCTGGAATTTGTGACCGCGGAAGTCAAAATCCCAGTTGGTGACGCCGTAAAGCTCCGAGATCATAGCTTCGCGTCCGTACTGGTGGACTGCCGACTGACACTGCTTTGCGGTTGTCAGCTCAACATAGTCGCACAGCATGTCAATTCCGGGGATTTCAAAGGCACGGTATGAACGCATGGTTTCGCCGAGAGAGCCTGTCTGCGATTCGAGGGACGGCTCCTGCATCATGTGTCCCGTCAGTGCAATGCCGTGTTCATGGCACCATGCTCCGCAGTTGTCGGCAAAGCTTTCGGTGAATTTGTCGCAGATGTGGTCGTGATAGTGATAGCGTGCACGCGACATCTTGCCGTCGGGCAGATTCCAGATCAGCTCGGGAAGCTTTTCAACAAGGTCATAGCCGTATTTTTCGGAAAAGCTTTTCTGCATTGAATGTGTCCACGGGAAAACAGCGTCATCACAGCTGTCTGCAAAGCCGAGAGGTGCTTTTCTGGCAAACTGAGGCTCATCGGTGAAGATTGACGGAACAGTCTTGCCGAACTCGTCTCCGACAGCACGTTCATATGCATTGTATGTAACTTTTATAAACTCATCAATTGTTTCCTTGTCGAGGGTGTCGGCGTAGGTCTGATTGTTGAACCACGGAGTCGCCTTTGAAACCTTGACATAGGCAAACCACTTTTTGCCCTCTGCGGCATCGTTCTCCGCAATTCTGCGGTATGACGCAAGCTCGCCTTTTTCGTTGAGAACAACATCAAATGCTGCCAGAAGACAGGTCTTTCCTTCGTTGTATGCAATATCATCGGGGAAATGCTCCTCTTCTTTTGTTGAAAAAACAAGCATTTTCTGACGGAAACGCGGATTTTTGGTTATATATCCGCCTGCAAAGCCTGACGGCCATCTGTCCTCATCATAAAGATAGGCAAGCATTTTCATTGCCTTTGCCTTATCGGTGCAGAAGCGGACGCAGTTCATGAAGTCCTCTTTGAGATACGGCAGAGCCATTCCCGTGCGCGAGTGCATGTGGAATCCTCCGAAGCCCATCTCGTGAAGGCATTCAATCTGTTCTCCGAGAGTTTTTGTGTCAAGCTTGCAGTTCCACGCCCAAAACGGTGTTCCGCGGTATTCGCTTGTCGGGTTTCGGAACAGCTCGGGGTCGAGGGTCTGCTCGGTGTTTCTTTTATAAAACATATTTTCTTCTCCTTTCCGAAAAACGGTTCTTGACTTTATTATAATCTGTGTGTATAATATAAAACAATGGGTGTTTTTACTGCGTTTAGGGGGTGATTTTGTGAATTATTTTAAAAATAAGAATATACACATTTTCTCGATTAATCAAAATGATATGGAATATCACAGCCATAAGTTTTTGGAGCTGGTTTATGTCATGCACGGAAAGGGGATTCACTTTCTTGACGGTGAAAGCTCGGTGGTGAAGGATGGGGATTATTTCATAATTGACTACGGAAGCCGTCACAAGTATAAAAAGTTTGACGGTGAGGAGCTGGAGCTGGTGAACTGCCTGTTCTGCCCCGATTTCATTGACCCTCTGCTTGAAAAATGCATGAGCTTTGAGGAAATGCTCAGCAGCTATATGATTCGTTTCGGCGGTGCGAAATATTGCTGTGCACCGACGCATTGCGTCTTTCGTGATGAGAACGGCGCGGTCAGAGAACTGATCATGAGCATAATGGAGGAATATGAGTGCAAAAGGCGCGGTGCGGACGAAATCATGAGATGCCGCCTGATTGAACTGCTGATTCTGACAATGCGGAAGATTCTTGACGGCGACGCCGCGGCGCGTGACAGGGCGGTTTCGGCTGCGGTGGAATATATCAACAAAAACTATATGAAGCAGGTCAGGCTTTCGGATATTTCGGCAACGCTCGGAATCGGCTCGGAATATCTGAGTGCAAAATTCAAAAGGGTTATGGGTGTGACGTTCACGGAATATCTTCAAAAGGTCAGAATCGGGCAAAGCTGTCGGCTTCTGACCGTCACCGACAAAAAAATAATTGAAATTGCGGAGCTTTCGGGTTATGGCGACATAAAATTTTTTAACAGCATTTTCAAGAAATATATGAATATGACTCCGCGAAAATACCGTGCAAAGGCGCGGAGCTGAGAGAAAAAGGAGGCCGGTTAAAAAGTCAATCCGACTTTTTAACCGGCCTCCTTTTTTTCATATTCCCCTGAGAACGCGGAATGACGGTTATAAACCGACAGTCTGCGTTTTGCCGTCTTTATACATTTTTGAGGTTTTTTCTGCTGTGTTGATTTCAATTTTTTCGCCGTCAATGCTGAGAACAGCGGAAAAATCAAACCATGTCGCGCAGGCTCTCACCCATGCATATCTTGAAAGGGAGTTGTCGGGGTGCTTGGGGTATCCGTGCGCGGTAATATATTTAATTCCGTGATCCTCGCCGCGGAGCTGTTTCAGCTTTGCCTTGACATCAGGGCTTCCTCCGCCGCGGATATAGTCCGGCTCGTAGCAGCTGTACATTGTGCCGTCGGGCATGGTTTTTGAAAAGTTTGTGATGAATCCGTTCCATGATTCAAGCAATGCCTCATCATCACCGAAAAGGATTCCGCAGTAGAAAAGAGCCTCCGATTTCCATATTGTCCATGCGTGACCCGCGCATATTGCAGGACCCTCGCCGTCACCCTCCCAGATGGTTTCCCACCAGCGGAAGCTTGAGCCGAGCATTCTTGCGTCGGGAGTGTATATTGTCCATGCGCGGTGCAGCTTTAAAATGTCACGTGCAAAAAGCGCATATTCCTCTTTATATTCAATGTGAACGCAGTAATAAAGCAGTGCGAGTGCGGTGCATGAAATTGAGCCGTCCTCGCGTTCTGTGTCGGAAAGCTCCGAAACAGTGCCCTCGGTCGGGAAGTCATAGCCGCGCCTGAGCAGAAAAGCTGCCATTTCGTCCGCCGCCCTGCGGAAACGCAGAAAACGGCTGTCGCCCTCATCTTTCAGCAGGTTTGCCATGTCGGCAAGCGGAATCATCGGACAGCATACCGTTGTGTAGTCCGTGCCGTTCGTTGCCATGCCGCCGACCATAAAGTTATCAACAAGCTCTCCGAGAGCCGAAACCGCAAATTCAAGAAGCTCACGGTCGCGGTAGAGCCTGTAGGCGTCAAGCAGAATCGAAACACCGAAAAACTGTTCCTGGATTCGGGTTGATTTGCAGATGTGGTATGCCGCAAAGCCGCTGTCGGGATACGGAAGAATCGTTCTCCGCGGAATTGGTGTGCCGCGCTTTGCCATGATGACTTCAAGCTCTTCACACGCGGTGCTTTCAAATTTTTTGTTGTCTCTCAGTCGCATGTTCAGAAGCATTTCCCAAAGAAAGCAGCCGCCCTCGCAAAGGTTGTCATCGGGGTGATACGGCTTGCGGATTCCGTCGCAGCTTTTGTCAAAAAGCGCAGAAAAGCTGCCGCCGTTCCAGACGGTTGAGCCAAGCCCCGCATTTCCGTTCAGGAACGGTGTGACAGAGTAGAATCCAAATTCCGAAAGCTCAATCCTGCCGTCATGGCTTTGCCGTGTGACCTTTCCGCTCGGTGCTTTGATTTCAAGAAAGTCAAAATCTCCGCAGACTCGGACTGCTGCATATCCGTCAAAGCCTCCGCTCAGAACATTGCGCACAAGCGGTGCGCCGAAGCTGCGGTGAATCAGCTCAAAAATCTCGCCGAGAGTGTCGGCGCAGAAAATGCTGAGAGAAATTGCTTTTTTGCCGCTGCCGCGGTATGCACGGTCAAAGCTTGCCAGAAACTGCAACCTGAGAATGAAATGCCCGAAGGAAAAGGGCGAATATTTAATCCTCCAGCCGTCACACTCGGTTTTTGCGGTCACAGCCGCAAATTTTCCGTTCGGACGCGTCAGAATATAATACATATATCTGCCGTCCTCCGAGGTGTAGGGAGAGGTCGGCAAAAGCTGATTGCGGTAGTCTGTTCCGCGCTTGCCGAGAAAGTTCAGGTCAAGATTAATGCCAAACTCCGAAATGCTCGGATTGTCGGTTGATGACGATATGGAAAGCGCATGTTCATCAAGAGAGTATTCCGTTTCAATTCCTGCCGTGCGGTCAAAGCATTTAAGAGAATTATCTCCGCTGCGTGCGGTTTCGGTGTATTTTGCACATCTGTCGCGGTACGGCTCAAAGTCGTCGTGCGGCATGGTGCGTATGTCGTCCGAGACGAGAGTGTAGCACACCGTGCCGAATGCGCCGCGGCTGTCTGCGAGGTTTGTGCCGTCGTCTGCGAAAAAGCCTGTTATGATTCCGTCAGATATTTCTGCGGTGTATTTGTTGCATTTAAGCTGCATTGTGTCATTTCTCCTTGTCGTTTTTTTGTATCTGCTTCCGGTATGCGCTCGGCGTTGTGCCGACAATTGCCTTGAAACAGCGGTTGAAGGTTCTTATGTTGGCATATCCGACCTGAGTCATAATGTCGTTCATCATCAGCTCCTTGTCCTCAAGCAGCTGCTTTGCCTTTTCAATTCTGCGGTTGTTGATGTATTGCAGCATTCCGACTCCGTCAGGCTCCTTGAACAGCTTGGAAAGATAGACGGGGTGAATGCTGAACTTGTTGCATATCATTGTCGCGCAAAGCTCGGGGTTTGAATAGTTCTCGTCAATATATGCCAGAATGTCGGAAAGCAGGGCACTGACGCCCGTTTTGTTCATGCTGCTGCCCGAGGTGAGCAGGCAGAGCCGTGTGAAATATGAGTGTACGGCACTGCGCAGTGCAGACGCGGAGGACGAGCTTGTCAGCGTGTTTGTGAAGCTCAGCAAATCCTCAATGTTGTCGGTCATGTCAAGACCGACGGAGCTGATAACAAGAGTCGCAATGACAATTGTGTTTGCCTTCAGCGCAGTGACAAAATCCGATGTGGCGGAGCCTTGAGGCATACTGTCAAGAACGCTGTCAAAGAGTGCGAGAGCCTGTTCCGATTCGCCGCCGATGAGGTGCTGCACAATCTTGTCCTTCACTGCTGATGAAATCACAGCACCGCATTCGCCGCTTTTGAAGTCATCTGCGGTCATGACCGCGGTGTCCTGCATAAATTCAACATAGCCGAGCATGTCGAGAGCCTGCGGATAAAGAGTGCTGAGCTTGGTGAAGGACGCTGCGGAATCGCTGATACAGCTGTAAAATTCAAGCTCAAAATTGGTTTTGAGGATTCTTGCGGCATAATTAATCGTGTCGCGCATGTCAGACGCATTCGGACTTTCCGAGTTCAGCATGCAAACATAAAGGTCATCAACGGGAATGACCGCCGCACGGTGGTTTTTGGCAAAAAGCTCTTCAAAAACGTTGATGAAAATTGTGCTGATGTCGTTCTGTTCATATCCCTCGCGGAAAAGCACCGAGAGAGAGTTCTCGGTCGGCTTGAGAAGAACAAGAACAAATCTTTCGTGCGTGAAGCCCTGAAACCAGCCGAGAAACCGCTCATGCTCCGTCTCGCGCACATTGCCGTGAAGCAATGCGTCAAAAAAGCTTTGCCGCATGAGAATATCGCTTCTGTCATTCTTGCGCTTCATTTCACTCAGCTTTTTCTTTGCAATTGCAACAGCGTCCTCCGTGCTGCCCGACACATCAATTTCACGCAGAAGGTCGGTGATTGGCAGCGCATGACGCTTGAGAGCATAGAGAATGTAGAACAAAGCGGAAATTATGCAGAATGCAATATCCGCAAAAATCAGCGTTTTAATCTGTTTTATCGGACTGTATAAAAATGTGTTTTCAAGCAGAAGGTGATAGCTCCAGCGCGCAAGAGAGGAGGCGTGGGAGAAGTGCAGATATTTTTCTGCGCGGCACAGCTCCTCCAAAGACGTTTTCGGTGCGTTTTCATCGGTTGAAATCAGAATTTCCCCGTCCTTGTCGGTGATGTAGAAATCAAAGTTTGTCTGCGTGAGATGACTGCGGATTTTGGCAGTCAGACTCTTTGCGTCCATCTCGGCAAAGAAAACAGCTCCGAACGGGTTCAGACTTTGGTCGGAGGGCGAGCAGCGGTAGATGATGTTGTTCGCACCGCCCTGTGTGCCGAAAAAGAAAAAGTCGCTTTCGGGATTGCACAAAGCCGAAAGCCATTCGGAATAGCCTTCTGTGTCGGAATAGTTCATGGTGTAGTACATGTTCACGGGATATATTCCGTAGTTTGAGACAACAACGGAATATTCGGGAACATAGAACGACATGTCAAAGGACTGCGTGATTCTGAGCGTGAGCACGGAAATCAGGCTGCGGAACTGTGATATGTCCGAATAGTCGTCCGCCTCAACGTTGTTTCGGATTATGTTGTATGGAACCGCGGAATATGCAACGGACGCGGCAGTGGATTTCATGTCATTTAAGCATTGGTCGAAATATCTCTGCTGTTCTGCTGTTATGTAGGTGTAGGTTGTGGCGTTCTCGTCGGACAGACGGAAGCCGATGTAGGTGAGCAGCGGAACATTGACAATGAGAATGATTCCGAGAAGAAGAACATAGGAACGGAGCAGCTGCGAAAAAAAGCTGCTTTTGTCGTTTTGCGGAAAATTAAACAGTCTGTTCATGCCGAACACGCTCCTTCCTGTCTTTTGAAATTCACCCGATTGTCAATCGCTGATTTATATATAATGTTATTTTAAGATTTAAAATGCATTTTGTCAAGAGGGGAGAGCGGACATTAAATTTCCAAAAGGGCGCAAACAGCGTAAAACCGTAGCTTTGGACTAAAAATTGTCGAACGGAAAAAACTGTCTATTGATTTCTTCAATATAAATGCTATACTGAAAAAAAGAAATCCCGACAGGGTGGGCACACGGGAGCTTAAGGCATATTGCATTTGACTTCCGTGAGTCTGAAAACAAAACAAAGGAGTGAACCTGCATGAAAAAGATTAGGACGGCGGCAGCCGTCATGACAGCGGCGGCTGCCGCGGCGGCACTTGCCGGATGCGGCGGAAAAAAGGAAACAGGCAATGCAAACGAGCTTACATATTGGGTTGAATTTGCAAATCAGCCCGCGGCAGGCGTTGCAAGCTATGATGAGCTTCCCGTGTATCAGGAGCTTCAGAAACGGCTCGGAGTTGACATCAAGTTCATACACCCCGTTGCGGGACAGACAGAGGAGCAGCTGAACCTGATGCTTGCCTCACGTGAGTTTCCCGACATAATTCAATATCAGTTCTATGAATATCCGGGCGGCGCACAAAAGGCAATTGACGACAGCGTTATAATTCCCCTGAACGATATAATGGAAAAGAACGCACCGAATTTGAGCCGCTATCTTGCGGAAAACAGCGATGTTGACCGCGAGGTTAAAACCGATGAGAACAACTATTATTGTTTTCCGAATATATACGGCGATGAATATCTGCTGACATATTCGGGACCGATTGTGCGTCAGGATTTTCTTGACAAGGTTGGCTTGGAACAGCCCGAAACAATTGACGAGTGGCACACAACACTGAAAGCATTCCGTGAAAAGCTTTCTCTGCCGTCGCCATACAGCGCAAAGATTGACGGACTTCTCGCAACCTTCACACAGGCGTTCGGTGTCGGCAGTGATATATATGTTGACGGCGGAAAGGTGAAATACGGTCCGTATGAGGCAGGGTATAAGGATTTCCTCACAACCATGGCGGCATGGTATAAGGAAGGTCTGATTGACAGAAACCTCGCCAGCCTCGACACGAAAACGGTTTCGCAGAATGTGCTCAACAGCTACACGGGTCTGACCTTCGGCAACACGTCGGGCGGAATCGGAAAGTGGATGGCTGCAATGAAGGATTCGGACGGCTTCAGCGTTGTTCCCGTGAAATATCCCGTTCTGAAAAAGGGCGACAAGCCGATGATGGGACACAGAATCAACAAATATCTGCCGTTCGGCAGCGCGTCAATTTCAACACAGTGCAAAAATGTTGAGCTTGCGGCAAAGGTGCTTGACTATGGCTACAGTGACGAGGGCAGAATGCTGTATAACTTCGGCATTGAGGGTCAGCACTATAATATGGTTGACGGCTATCCGACCTACAGCGAATTCATGACAAATGATCCCGACGGCAAAGGTCTGGGAACAATGATTTCAATTTACACACGTCCGAACGGTGCAGCACCGACGGTTGTTGACAAGAGATATATGGAGCAGGCGGCGGCACTTGACGCTCAGAAGGAATCAATCGAAATCTGGGCAGACGCCGACACAAAGGAGCACTATCTCCCGTCGATTAACTTCACCTCGGCAGAGAGCAGTGAGGTTGCAAAGCTGAAAAGCGACATTGCCTCATATCAGGAACAGATGATGTTCAAGTTCATAACAGGTGTTACGGACATGAGCGAATATGACACATACATTCAGACGCTCAAAAAGATGAATGTTGAGCGATTTGTTGAGATTTATCAGGCGGCATATGACCGTTATATGAAGAAATAACATTCACAAGGCAGGATTGGGGGAACGAACAAAAAATGAATTCAACGAGAGAAACTGCCGCAAAACCGGCAAAAAAACATTCGCGGTCGGGCGTGATTAAGGCTGAATGGCGGACAAACAGAGAACTGTATATAATGGTGATACCCGTGCTGCTGTTCTATATCCTGTTTCACTATAAGCCGATTTACGGTGCAATAATCGCATTCAAGGATTTTTCGCCCGCGGCGGGAATCTGGGGCAGCAAATGGGTCGGGTTCAGACATTTTCACGACTTTTTCACAAACGCAAGCTTCAAAATCCTGATGCGCAACACAATCAAAATCAGCGGATATTCGATTTTGTTCGGCTTTCCCGCACCGATAATACTTGCACTTCTGATTAACGAAATCAGAAACAAAAAGTTTTCGGCATGTGTGAAAACGGTTTCATATTTTCCGCACTTCATTTCATTGGTTGTTGCATGCGCAATGATAAAATATTTCGTTGCTGACACGGGACTTGTGGGAAAGTTTGTCAACAGCATAACGGGCGGTCAGGTGTCACTGCTCAACGACCCGAAATATTTTGTTCCCGTCTATGTTGCGTCGGGAATATGGCAGGAATTGGGCTGGGATTCGATTATATACATCTCGGCACTTGCGGCGGTTGACCAGCAGCTCTATGAGGCGGCAAGAATCGACGGCGCAAACAAGTGGGAAGAGCTGCTGCATGTCACAATCCCGGGAATCATGCCGACAATCATAATCATGCTGATTCTGAAGCTCGGCAAAATTCTGTCGGTCGGCTCGGAAAAGATAATCCTGCTTTATAATCCGCTGACCTATGAAACGGGCGATGTAATTCTGAGCTATGTATACAGAAAGGGTTTGCAGGAGTTCAACTACAGCTTTTCAACGGCTGTCGGACTCTTCAACTCGACAATCAACTTTGCATTTCTCGTGCTGGTCAACTACATCAGCAAGAGAGTCAGCGAAGTCAGCTTGTGGTAAAGGAGGCGGCATAAATGATAAAAGAAAGCAAGGGAGTCAGAATTTTCAGAGCAGTCAATGCTCTTGTGATGATTGCGCTCATGATTATTATGCTGTATCCTCTGTGGTATATTCTTGTTGCGTCCTTCAGCAGCAACAGCGAGGTCATGAAAACAGGAGGAAGTATGCTGTGGGTGAGGGGCTTTACGCCTGCGGCATATAAGGCGGTGTTCCGTCTGCCGACAATCTGGAGCGGCTACCGCAACACGCTTTTCATTCTTGTTGTCGGTGTCACGGTGAACATTGCGCTGACTGCGGTCGGAGGATATTTCCTGTCGAGAAAGAATGTGTATTGGAGCAGATATATTGCGGTTGCAATTGTGTTCACAATGTATTTTTCGGGAGGAACAATACCGTTCTATTTTGCGGTCAGGGATTTGCACCTTGACAACACGCTGTGGTCGCTGATTTTTCCGACTGCAATAAGCACATATAACCTGATCATCATGAGAACGGCATTTGCGGCAATTCCGGACAGCCTTGAGGAATCGGCAAAGCTGGACGGCGCAAGGCAGATTGTCATTCTGGTTCGCATAATGCTTCCGCTGGCAATGCCGACAATATCGGTTTTGATTATGTATTACGGCGTTATGCACTGGAATTCATGGTTCAACGCGATGATATTTTTGTCAGACCGCGAAAAGTTTCCGCTTCAGCTGATATTGCGCGAAATCGCCCTGTATAACACAACGGCGGACGATATGGCAGGGGCAGCCGAGCGCGAGTCGATCGGAGAAACGATACAGTATGCGTCAATCATTGTGGGAACACTTCCGATTCTGACAATATATCCGTTTATGCAAAGATTTTTTGTTAAAGGTGTTATTATAATCAGGCATATTATCCGTCAAGGAGAAATAATATTTGCCCGGCACAGACGAAGAAAAATCAGATAAACGCACCGGTGTTCAAACTGCTGGGACCCGATCCGATTTATAATTACGGGGAAACGGGCATGTATAGGGATTCGTTTGACACACCCCCTACGATTGAACCCGTATGGGAAATGGGGCAGAACAGAAAAGCCGTTGAATGGTTTTTTGACAGCTATTTTAACAATGAAAGCATGACATTTTCATATATACAGCTTGGACAGGAAAACCCATTCGGCTGGGAAAGAATTAAAAAAGGTCTGCCGATGCAGCTTGAAATATTGAAGAGATATGCCGACAGCGGTCAATGCCGCATTATGACAATGGGAGAAAGCGGAGAATGGTTCAAGGAAAACTTTACTGAAACTCCGGCAACAACCATAGGGGCAAAAAATATTATAGGTGAGGATATAAACGAAAGCCAATGGTACAGCTGCAAAAACTACCGTGTGAATTTTGTTTCTGAGGGTGACAGCTTCTATATAAGGGATATATACAAATTTGATGAGAATTTCACCGAAAATCATTACGAGACTCCCTGCAAGAAATGGAAAATAATGTATACAAATCTGCCCGTGATGGACGGATATTTATGGAGAAAGGAAGAAACAGGCAGAGCCGGAATATACTTTAAAGGTAAATACAAGCAAATGAAATGCAGTAAAAAGGGGTCTGATTTTGTTGTTGATGTTGATTTTGAGGACAACAGCGTATCTGTTATAATGACTGAGGAAAAAATAACAATAAATACGAGTGAGCCGATTCGGTTCATATTAAGCGGCAAAGTTAAAATAGGCTTTGAAGCGCATGAAATTTGCTATGAGAATTACGGAATGAAATATTCTGTGCCTGTGACAGGCAGCTGCGGCTCTGACGGAGTGATCGCTCCGAATGACGGGAAAATTGAGCTGATAATGAATCTTTGAAAACGGCATATAAAACGGAGGTGTGCAAGGCATGAAAAGCTGCGTTAACTGTTTCCCGGGAGGAAAAACCAAGGCGGTGACTTTCAGTTATGATGACGGTGTAACCCAGGATAAGAGGCTGATAGAAATTTTCAATAAGCATGATCTGAAAGCAACCTTTAACCTGAATTTCGATTTATTGGGCTTGCCCGGTCAGCTGGAACGCGATAACCGGGTTATTAACCATACAAAGAATAACCCGCGGGACATTAAGTATATTTATGAGGGACATGAGGTGGCGGCGCATACACTGACTCACCCGAATTTAACTTTGGTTAATGATGATGAAACGGTCATTCGGCAGGTGGAAAGGGACAGAATTAACCTTAGTGAATTGGTTGGATATGAGGTTAAAGGAATGGCATATCCGGGCGGCGGTGTCAATTGCAATGAGCGCATAGCCGATTTGATTAGAAACAATACTCCGATTGAATATGCACGAACAACTGCGACAACAGGTGATTTTGAGCCGTATGAAAACTTATATCAGTACAAAGGAACGGTTTATCACCATGCGGAATGGGGTAAATTATTTGAAATGGCTCAGGTGTTTCTGAAACTCAATGCAGAAACGCCTAAGATATTTTATATCTGGGGACATTCATATGAATTTGATATATATCCGGAACGCTGGGAGCTATTTGATGAGTTTTGCGGAATGATAGGCAATAAAGAGGATATATTCTATGGAACAAATCTTGAGGTTCTGTGCTGCATGGAGATGCAAAACTGAAACGGAAGCCTGCAATGCAGAAACCGATTATTTCCCCTTTCTGTAGTATGAGGGCGGGTGTCCCGTGAACTTTTTAAAAAGGGACGAAAAATGAGCGGGATTGTAGAAGCCCGTCTCATACGCAATTTTTTCAAGAGACATGTTTGTGGTCAACAGCATTTTTGAGGCTGCGTTAATTCTTTGTTCAATCAGTGCGCGGTGAATTGTTTTGCCTGTTGCCGCTTTGAACAGCTTGTTCAGATATCCTGAATCAATGTTTAAAAGCTCTGCGATTTGTGTGTTGGAAATATTGCTCTGATAATTTCGGAGAATATAGCCTGTGACATAGTCGCAGAGCTGATTTTTCTTTTCGTCATTGTTATAGTTTCTTGCAATTTCAAACATCATATTTTTCATAATCAAGGCAGATTTTTCCCTGAAAAAGGGCTTGCCCGAATTAAATTCCTCCGCCAGCTCGGAGATATATTTTCGGGCATAAAATGCATTTTTAATTATCAATGCTTCGTTAAATATAATCACATCTTCAAATGTTATCACCGAATGAGCCTTGTCACCACAAAAGCTGTTAATCGGAATCGGAGGGAAAATTCCCGTTTCATGCCTGTAGTCCTGCGTCAGGTCATAGTCAATTGTAATTGCGTGAAAACAGGGCGAGGGCGTTATGGCATATGGGGTTTGGGGCTGAAAGTTAATCAGCATTCCCTCGCTGAGCGTGTGGGATTGCCCCTTAATGCGAATGCTTCCGTTGCCGCTGAGAATGTATATTAACCTTGAATCATAGGTTTCGGACGCGCCTCTTGAAATGTTGTATTCCACAGCGTCGGCAAATCTTATAAAGGGATTGGTGTTCTTTAAAAGCATATAGTTACCTCAAAAACGATTTTTTATAAGTTCTGTTTTTTAGCCGAAAGAGGCTGAAACTGTATGTTTTCAGAAATATGTGAATTGCTTGCTCTCAGCTATAAAAAGTATATCACATAAAACAGGTAAAGTCAATTGAAAATGTGCAATGTCCGCGTGCGGATTTTAAAATAAAACGGTTTTTTATAATTTTTAAACCTTTTTATATATGGTAATCCGTGCGGAGAAGATATAAAATAATCGTGAGTAAAGGAGTGAAAATATGCCGAAATTTGAAAATATCACAGGAGATATATATCTTCTGAAAGTTCCGTTCTCGATTGTCTGGACGGGAGTTGTTCTCATCAGGGGTGATAAAAACTTTTTGATTGACAGCGGAGTCGAATCGGCGGAAAAATATATTGTTCCGGCACTGGAAAGGCTCGGAATGAAGCTGTCGGACATAGACTATCTGCTCAACACCCACTGTCACGGCGATCACATTTCCTGTCATCATCAAATTGTGAGCAATTACGGAATTAAGGTTGCCGCATATGAAAAGACTGCGGAGACGCTGAAAAATCCTGCCGAAAACGCGGTGAGAATAAGAACAAAATTCCCTGAGCACAGCCCGAAGCCTCAGTCGTGGCTGAAGGGCGTGGAAACCGATGTTGTGCTGAAGGACGGAGAAATTCTTGAGGGGAGACTGAAGGTGATATACACGCCCGGACACGACAGCGACTGCGTTTGCTGGTATGACATTCCTTCAAAAACGCTGATTTCGGGGGATTCAATACAGGCAAACGGCACGCCCACACAGGGCATAGGCTTTTATCAAAGCTTGGACGATTACATGTATTCGCTGAAAAAGCTGAAAGGCGAGGATATTGAAAACATCATCTGCGGTCATGAATATGACGGAATGGGACACTTCATAAAGGGAAAGAAGAATGTGTCGGAGTGTCTTGAACGCTGCATAGACTTTGTGAATGAATATGACAGGCGGATAAGAGAATATGTAAATGAGGGATGCACCGACGATTATGAAATAGCGGTCAGGTTAATAAACGAAATCGGATGCGGTATGCCTGAAAATTTATTTCTGGCGCTGTATACCGTCAATGAGCATTTAAAAAAAATAAGGAGAGCGTAAAATGAAGAAAAATGTATTAATCACAGGTTCATCGCACGGAATCGGTGCGGCAGCGGCGGTTGTTTTTGCAAAGGAAGGGTATAATGTGGGAGTGAATTGCTGCCGGACTCCTGAGAATGCGGAAAAGGTTGCGGAAGAGTGCCGCGAGCTTGGCGCAGAAGCGAAGGTGTTCATATGTGACGTGGGTAATCATGACAATTGTAAAAAGATGATTGAGGATTTTATAGATGAGTTCGGGAAAATAGATGTGCTCATCAATAATGCGGGCGGTGCCTTGCAGATTCCCGACGGACCGAAGGGCGAATTTCAGAATATGCCAATGGAATACTGGGATTCGCAGATAAACCTTAATTTAAACTCGGCGGCATATTGTTCAAGGTATGCGGTTGCGGATATGATAAAAAAAGGAACAAAGGGAAGCATTATAAATGTTTCATCAATTCACTCACAGGTCACATGGGTACATAGGCGTATGCTTCCGTACAGTGCGGGAAAAGGCGGCTTGAATATGTTCACCAAGGCACTTGGAGTGGAAATGATAAAGCATGGAATCAATGTAAACGGAATCGCGCCCGGACTGGTGTTCACCAAATTGGCGGAAAGATACAGCAAAGAGGATTTGGCATCGTTCTCCAGAAAAATTCCGTACGGCACGGGAGGAGCGGTTGACGATATTGTTCCGATGATGTTGTTTTTGGCTGATAAGGAAAAATCAAAATTTATTGTCGGGCAAACCATATTTATTGACGGCGGACAGTCGATTGACGGGTCGATTGAGAGCATGAACTTTAAATTTTAACAAAAGGAATGGTTGAATATGAAAAAGGAATTAAGGAGCAGATGGGAATTCGGAGAGGCGTCCGAATGCCGAAGAGGTCTTCTCTGCGGTATGGGGATTTCTGCGGAGGAGCAGGACAGACCTCTCATCGGAGTTGTCAATTCGTGGAATGAATATAACCCGGGGCATATTCATCTGAAAAATCTGGCAGAAAGAGTGAAGCAGGGAATCAGGGAAGCGGGCGGATTTCCTGTTGAGGTGATGACAACGGGAATATGCGACGGAATGGTTTTGAAGGATCCGAAGTATGTTGAAATCCCGAGCAGAAACTCCATTGCAGATCAGGTTGAAATCACCGCCGAAGGGAATTTTTTTGACGGAATGGTCATGCTTTCCACGTGCGACTCAATTGTTCCTGCATACCTGATGGCGGCGGCAAGGCTGAATATTCCGACTGTTATGGTTACGGGAGGATATATGCCCCTCGGACAGTTCAGAGGGAAAGAGGTGCTGCACATTCATGCGCAGGACAAGGTCGGTGCTGCAAAGGCAGGCAAAATGGATATGGACGAATATAACGGGCTGATTGAAAATTCGTGGGGAATGTGCGGAGGCTGTACTTCCATGACCACCGCGAACAGCATGTGTATGATGAGTGAGGCGATGGGAATGTCTCTTCCGGGCAACTCAACGGTGTCGGCTGTCAGTCCGAAACTGTATCTGATGGCATATCAGGCAGGCAAGCAGGTGATGAGACTTGTTGAAAACGGCGTTAAGGCAAGGGATATTATGACGCCCAACGCAATCAAAAACGCAATTAAGCTTGATATGGCGGTTGCTGCGTCATCAAATCTGATTCTTCATATTCCCGCAATAGCTCACGAGGCAGGCTATGATTTGCCGTGGTGGAAATATTTTGATGAGGCGTCAAACGAGATTCCGCTGCTGTCGCATTTAGCACCCAGCGGAAAATATAATCTGAAGGATCTCGACCTTGCCGGAGGTATGAGTGCGCTTCTCAAAAATCTCATGCCCAAGCTGAACGGCGGCTGTCTGACGGTTACGGGAAACACGCTGGCGGAGAATGTGAAAAATGCAGTGATTTATGATGATGACGTCATCAGAAGTCTGGACAATCCCGTAATGAAAGAACCCGGAATCGGTGTGCTGTACGGAAATCTGGCTCCGGAGGGGGCGATTGTGAAAATTGCGGCTGTGCCGTCCGGACTGATGAAATACAGCGGCAGGGCAAAGGTGTTTGATTCTCTTGAGGAGGGGCTTTCGGCTCTGCGCGGCGGCATGGTTAAACCCGGTGATGCACTTGTGCTGAGATTCATGGGGCTGAAGGGCAGATTCGGAACAACTGCGTTCACGTTCCAGGAGGAGCTTAAGGGCAGAGAGGAACTGTATAATTCATGTGCAATTATAACGGACGGGCGTTTTTCGGGCGGAACATCGGGACTGAGCGTCGGATATACATCGCCCGAGGCGGCTCTGGCAGGTCCGATAGGCTTGGTTAAAAACGGTGACGTCATTAATATTGATATTGCAAACAGAAGGATTGATTTGGATATAGACGATTCGGAGATGGAAGAAAGAAGGAAAGCGTTCAGCTGGACATTCCCCGAAAACGACTATCCGAGATATTTGAGAACGTTTGTGAAAAATGTCGGGTCAATGGCAAAGGGCGGAATATGGGAGTAGGTGATTGTGCTTGAAAACCGATGTTCTTGTAATAGGAGGCGGACTGGCAGGGAAAAGATGCGCTCAGACCGCGGGCAAAAAATGCAGGACTGTGCTGATTGCAAACGGGCGCGGAGCTTCTCCGTATATTCACGGAATCAGTGTTCCGCTCGGCAGAGATGATTCTGTTGAGCTGTTTGTGCGCGACACCTTCCTAAGCGGAAGGAAACAGGGGAAAATGAACCTGATTAAAAAGCTGTGCGGCGAGAGCGCTGCCCTGAAGGACGAGTTTGATTTCACAAAGGACGGGGACGAATATGAGCTGCTCAAGCCATTGGGTGCATCAGTTCCCCGTGTTGCAGGCATTGACGGCAGAACGGGGCTTTATGCGATGAATCGGATTGACGCGGAAAAATCGTTTGTTCAGCACAGCGATATTCGTGCAGTGAGGCTTCACTGTGAGGACAACAGGGTGAGAGGTGCATATTGCTTCAATCTCAAAACAGGCGAGTGGATCTATATCGCCGCAAAGGCTGTGGTGCTTGCAACGGGGGGGTTCGGCGGATTGTTTCCGTTTTCCACAAATTCTTCCGATATAGGCGGTGACGGGATTGCCATGGCATATGATGCAGGGGCTGCTCTTTGTGACATGGAGTTCATTCAGTTTGAGCCGACTGCGGCGGTCTGCCCGAACGGAATAAGAGGCAGAAGCGTCATAACCACAATGCTCTATGAGGGCGCGGTAATGCGGAATAAAAATAATGACAGATTCATGGACGAAAGAGTGGATAAGGACGAGCTGTCTCTTGAAATATACAGGGAAATCATCAAGGGCAATGCCGCGGAACACGGAGGCGTGTTCTATGACATGACGGCAGTTGACGAAAAGCTGCTGAAAGGAAGATATGCGGATTATCGGGACAGATATCTTTCCTGCGGAATAGACATCGGCAGGCAATATGCGGAGGTTGCGCCTGCTCCGCACACAACTCTCGGCGGAATAGAAATAGACGAGAACTGTAAAACGGCGGTGGAAGGCTTATTCGCCTGTGGAGAGGTCACGGGCGGCATTCACGGCGCAAACAGGCTCGGCGGAAACGCAGGTCTTGAGGTTCTGGTGTTCGGCAAAATTGCAGGCGAGTCTGCGGCAGAATATGCATACGGCAAAGATGAAAAAATCGGAAATGCAGATGTGACATATCAAAACAGCAGCAGAACTGATGTCGGATATATGAGAAAAAGACTGACCGAGGCACTCGGAAACGGGTTAAATGTTATCCGCAATGAGAATGATATGCAGCATTTGAAAACCGTCGCTGCGGAAACGATTGACTGCTGCCGAGACAAGGCATTTGATTTTGAAGCGCAAAGACTGCATAACGATGCGGTGACAGTGCTTGCTGCGGGTTCAAGTGCTCTTGCGCGGAAAGGAAATATGGGGTGTCATAACAGAGAGGACGCAGTGCATGAAAATGAACGGTATAGGATTTGCGTATGCCGAAACGGTGAACAATTATCTTTAAAAAAGGAGCATATATGATATGAAAACCGACAGAATACAAAATGCAAATTTAAAAGCGGTTGAGAATATAACCGCTTCTGAGCCGTATTGGATTGACGTGCTGCCTGCGGAGGAGGTTTTGGAAAACTACTCTCCCGACACAATTCTTCATTCTGGACCTCCGATTAAATATGAGGATATGTGTATTCTCCATAAAAGAGGCATGGTTAATGCAGTGCTTCTGGAGGGGCTGGCTGATTCGGAGGCGGACGCGGAAGAACTGCTTTTGTCAGGTGAGGTGAAAACAGACAGTGCTTTGAATTATAACACTGTCGGCTCGGGAACGGGAATCATCACGAAATCTGTTCCGCTGCTTGTTGTGAAGGATATGAGAACTGGCAGAACGGCAGGAGTGTTTCCGCATGAGGGAAGATACGGAGGCGGATTCTGCGGCTGGGGTGTGTTCTCAAAAGAGATTGCGGAGAATCTCAGATATATGAGGGAGTCTCTCTTCAAATCGGCAGGAAAGGTGCTGAAACGGGTCGGGGGCTTTGCTCTGAAACCGATAATTGCGCAGAGCTTGGCGATGGGAGATGAGAATCACTCAAGTCAGACTGCGTCGGACGCCATATTCATCAGAGAAATTCTTCCGCTGCTTCTTGAATGTGAAAACGCAAAGGAAATAATGACATATTTTGTGCAGAGCAAAAGGTTTTTCCATAACTACGGACAGGCGGCGTCAAGGTGTGCGGTCATTTCCGCGGACGGCACGGAGTTTTCATCAATGGTGACTGCGGCAGGCGGAAACGGTGTTGAGTACGGAATAAAGGTTGCAGGACTTCCGGGCGAATGGTTCACAGCCCCTTCTCCGATGATAAGAGGGCGTTATATGAGCGAGGGCGCGGCGGAAGAAAATCAGCTGCCGTGGATTGGCGACAGCAGTATTGTTGAGTGTGTCGGACTCGGGGGGATTTTGTCTGCGGCAAGTCCTGTTGTATGCTCGTGGAGAAATCAGTCGCTGCAGGACGGCATTGAGCTGACGAATAAAATGTATGAAATCTGTATTTCCGAGAACAAAAGCTATGAGATACCGAATATCGGCTTTAAAAATCCCCCTGTCGGAATTGATGTGCTCAAGGTGCGGGAAAAAGGAATACTTCCTGTGATAAACGGGGGGATAATAGACAAAAACGGCGGCTGGATGGGAGCTGGCTGCACAAACATACCAATGCAGTGCTTTGAAAAGGCGGCGACGCGGTTTAAAGAGGTTTACGGTGATTGAATAACGGCGAAAGGCGGATTAAAATGTTAAATTCTGTGAAACAGGCAATAAAGGAATGTAAGCTGATAACGATTGTCAGAGGTGTTGAGCGTGAAAAGCTGGTGCCGTTGGCGCAGGCAATGTATGACGGAGGGATAAGACTCCTGGAGATAACCTATGACGCAAGCGGAGCGGTGAGTGATGAGAAAACGGCGCAGTCAATCAGGCGGCTTTCGGAGAGCTTTGACGGAAGACTGATTATCGGCGCAGGAACTGTTCTGACCGAAAAACAGGTTGAACTGACATGCAGTGCAGGCGGAAAATTTATTATTTCTCCCGATACGAACGAGGCTGTCATTAAACAGACAAAAAAATTGGGGCTGATTTCCATACCGGGCGCGCTGACACCTTCAGAGGCGCAGAAGGCGCACCTTGCAGGGGCGGATTTTGTAAAGCTGTTTCCCGTGACAAATCTTGGAGTCAAGTATGTCAAGGCAATTAAGGCACCGCTTTCGCATATAGAGTTTCTGGCGGTCGGAGGCATAAATGAAAACAACATGAAGGAATATCTTGACGCAGGAATATCGGGCTTTGGTGTGGGCGCAAATATCGTGGACAAGGAGCTTTTGAAAAAAGGTGATTATCGGGGAATTGCAAGCCTTGCGGAAAAATATGTTTCGGTGGTGAACGGGTAGTGGCAAAATACATAACAATTGACGGGGGAACGACAAACACACGCATTTCACTTGCGGATAATTATGAAATTGTTGCCCGAAAAAAATATCCCGTCGGAGCAAGAGCGAATATGCATGACAAAACACTTCTTGAAAGAACTCTGAGAGAGGGAATTAAGGAGATTTTAAAGGAAACCGGTGCTGAGAAAGATGAAATAGAGTGTGTTCTGGCGTCGGGAATGATAACCTCCGAGTTCGGAACAAAGGAACTGGAGCACATCTGCACTCCTGCCGGAAAAAAACAGCTTCATGATTCAATGGTTCGCGATTTAAACCCGAATATCACGGACATTCCGCTATATTATATTCGCGGCGTCAAAACTGAGGGCGGCAATCCCTTGGACGCGGATATGATGAGGGGTGAGGAAAGCGAGCTTTTCGGCTTGCTTGGGGAAGAGCGCGGTGAGTGCGTTTATGTTCTGGCGGGAACTCACTCAAAGGTGATTTGGGTTGAGGACGGGCAGATTAAGAGGTTTGATACAATGCTTACGGGAGAAATGCTTGAGACACTGTCGGAAAACACAATATTAAGCGACGCGGTGAAGCTTGAAAACACACAGACGGACTGGGAATATCTTTGGCTGGGATATGTGTTTTGCAAAAATAACGGAATCAACACGGCTCTTTTTAAGGTGAGAACCTTGAAAAATCTTTTAAAAAAGAATGATTCTCAGATATACAGTTTTTTTATGGGAGCAGTTCTTCAGGGTGAGATAGCGCAGATTACAGCAAAAACCCCCGGCTGCGTTGTGATTGGAGGAAAAAAGCAGATAAAAAGTGCAATGGCATATATTTTAAAAAAGGAGCTCAAAGGCTCGGTGACGGAGATTGATGATAAAGCTGCCGAATCGGCAAACAGCATTGGAATGATCAGAATTTATGAATGCAATTGAAATGCCGTAAAGCTTGCATGGAATAATTCAGGTTTCATCTTCGGACAGAAGATAATGCTGCGATTTTAAAAGCGTAATGGTTGAAAAACTGTGAGAATAAACAAAAGAGTCCCGCGGAGGGACTCTTTTGTTTAATAAAGGGAAAAACCCCTCTTTAAAAAAGCAAATCAAATTCAATCAGATTACTGACCGTTTGCCAAATCTTCTTCATATTTCTTAATCATTTTCTTAACCATCTGACCACCGATTGAACCGGCCTGTCTTGATGTGAGGTCACCGTTGTAACCCTTGTTAAGCTGTACACC
>CAKSIW010000036.1 GCA_934463175.1 uncultured Clostridia bacterium
CCCTTCCTCTCCCGTATACATCAGCAAGCAGGCTTGTCGCTTCGGACTTCTTTGTGAGCGCGAGGTTTTTTTGCCGTTTTTTTCTCGTCCCTGATAATCTCGGGTTCTGCCTTCTCCTCAACGCATTTTCGTGTCACAATAACCTCTTTGATTGACGAATCCGACGGAATTTCAAACATAATATCCTGCATTATTTCCTCAATAATCGTCCTGAGTCCGCGTGCGCCGATATTCCGTTTTATTGCCTTCTCTGCAATTGCGTCAACTGCCTCATCGTCGAATTTCAGCTCAACATCATCCATTGAAAACAGCTTTTGATATTGCTTAACCAACGCGTTTTTCGGTGTTGTCAGAATCATTTTAAGCGCGTCCTTGTTAAGCGAATCCAGTGTCGTAATCACGGGAAGTCTGCCTATGAACTCCGGAATTAATCCGAATTTCAGCAAATCCTCCGGAATCAGCTGTTTGAGTATGTCTCCGCGGTTTTTGTCGGTCTTGCTTTCAACCTTCGCGCCAAATCCCATGCTTCGGCTGTTCACACGGCTCTCAATGATTTTGTCAATTCCCTCAAATGCTCCGCCGCAGATGAACAGAATGTTCGTTGTGTCAATCTGTATGAACTCCTGATGAGGGTGCTTTCTTCCCCCTGTCGGAGGTACAGACGCAACAGTGCCTTCAAGAATTTTAAGCAAGGTCTGCTGAACACCCTCTCCGCTGACATCGCGTGTTATTGACGGATTTTCGGACTTTCTTGAAATCTTGTCAATTTCATCAATATATATGATTCCCTTTTCTGCCATTTCAATGTTGTAATCCGCAGCCTGAATCAGCTTCAGCAAAATGTTCTCAACGTCCTCGCCGACATAACCCGCCTCGGTGAGAGAAGTCGCGTCCGCAATAACAAAGGGAACGTTCATCATCTTTGCAAGCGTTTGGGCAAGAAATGTTTTTCCGACACCTGTCGGTCCGAGCATAAGAATATTGCTTTTCTGAAGCTCAACATCGCCGTTTTCCCGATCCTCACCGTATTCAATTCTTTTATAGTGATTGTATATCGCAACAGAAAGGGCTCTTTTTGCCTCCTCCTGTCCGATTATATATTCATCAAGAAACGCCTTAATTTCTTTCGGCTTCGGAAGCTTGCCGATTTCCGCACTCTCGCCCCCGATGGGTATTTCATCATATTCATCAGCGCAAATTTCAAGGCACAGCTCAACACATTCGTTGCAGATGCAAACGCCGGGTCCCTCAATCAGTTTTCTGACCTGATTTTCACTTTTTCCACAGAACGAACATCGAAGCTGTCTCAAATTACCGTTTTTATTCGCCATTACAAAGCTCCTTTAAATCAAATTTACCGCTTTTCAACAATCTTGTCAATGAGTCCGTATTTCAAAGCCTCCTCGGCAGACATGAAATTGTCTCTTTCGGTGTCTCTCTTTATGACCTCAATGGGCTGACCTGTATGCTCTGCAAGCATAGCATTGAGCTTTTCCTTCATTTTTATAATGCGCTCCGCATGAATCTGAATGTCGGTTGCCTGACCCTGTGCACCGCCGAGAGGCTGATGAATCATGATCTCACTGTTCGGGAGGGCAAAACGCTTTCCCTTCTGACCTGCCGACAGGAGAAACGCACCCATTGACGCCGCCATACCGACACAGATTGTCGAAACGTCCGCCTTTGTATATTTCATTGTGTCATAAATTGCCATTCCTGCCGTGATTGAGCCTCCCGGGCTGTTAATATACAGATTTATATCTTTATCGGGATCCTCGCTGTCAAGGAACAAAAGCTGCGCAACAACAAGACTTGCCGTTGCGTCATTAACCTCATCGGAAAGAAAAATAATTCTGTCCTTCAGCAAACGTGAAAAAATATCATATGAACGCTCGCCTCTGCTTGTCTGTTCAATTACATAAGGTACCAAACTGTTATGCATTTTAAAAACCTCCGTCTTTTTTCATAATCATAACCTTTTCGTCAAAAAACGATTTTACTGTAAAAATCAAGCAAGGTTAATCATTGACGATTAACCCTTGCGTGATAAACAAAATTTATTTTACCGCTGCATTTTTCACAACAAATTCAACAGTTTTTTCAACCAGCTTGCTCTCCTTCAGGTCATCGGTATTAATATACTTCTTAACCTCATCAATCTCCATCTTGTTCTGCTCTGCAATCTTTTTGATTTCAGCCTCAACCTCATCATCGGCAACCTCAATGCCTTCGGTCTTAGCAATCTTTTCAAGCACAAGCGATGTCTTAACCTTCTTTTCAGCTTCGGGTCTGATTTGCGCTTTCATTGCATCAACGGTTGAGCCTGTGTATTTTGCATACTGTTCAAGGTCAATGCCCTGATATCTGAGCTGCATTGCAAAATCTCTGAGCTGGTTGTTGACAGCCGTTTCAATCATTGCCTCGGGAATGTCAATTTCCGTGTTATTGCATATTGTTTCCAATATTTTGTCTTCTAATTCTCTTTTTGCTTTTTCCTTGTTCTTTTCCTTAAGCTTTTTCGCAAGATCCGCTTTGAACTCATCAAATGTGTCAAATTCACTCACGTCCTTTGCGAACTCATCGTCAAGTTCGGGAAGCTCCTGCGCTTTAATCGCATTGATTTTCACCTTGAACACAGCGTCCTTGCCTTTAAGCTCCTCTGCGTGATATTCCTTGGGGAATGTGACATTCACTTCAACATCTTCACCCGTGTTTTTGCCGACCAGCTGATCCTCAAAGCCCGGAATAAACTGACCGGAACCGAGCTTCAGGTCAAAGCCCTCGCCCTTTCCTCCGTCAAATGCAACTCCGCCGACAAAGCCTTCATAGTCAATGTTAACCGTGTCATCAAGCTTTGCTGCTCTGTCCTCAACCGTAACCATTCTTGCATTTCTTGTTCTGATTTTCTCAATTTCACCGTTGATTTCCTTTTCGGTGGTTCTGTGAATCACCTTTGACACCTCAACGCCTTTATATTCGCCAAGCTCAAACTCGGGCTTCACAGTCACCTTTGCGGTGAACACAACGCCGTTTTCCTTTGAAATATCCTTAACATCAATTTCGGGCTGCGCAACAGCCTCAATGTTCTTCTCCTCTATAGCCTTATCATATGCATCGGGCAGAACAATGTTGATTGCGTCCTCATAAAAAATCTCACTGCCGTAATATTTCTCAATTATGCGGCGCGGAGCTTTTCCTTTTCTGAAGCCCTGAACGTTTATCTTTCCGACGTTCTTTCTGTACGCTTTTTCGATTGCAGCCTCAAATTCCTCTCCGCTCACCGAAAACTCAAAACTTACAACATTTTTTTCTGCTTTTTCAACTGTACTCATTTAAACATTCCTCTCTAACTATCTCTTGCATACACGGCAAGCTCTGTGCCATGTCCATGCATAACCATTCTGACATATTATAGCACACTTAAAGACGCTTGACAATAGCAAATTTAATATTTTTTAACTTTTTTATTAAAATTTTGCATATTTTTCAGACCAAAATCGGTGAAAAATTAACAAAGTCTCCCGAAACAAGCTTCAGTTCAATCCCCTCAACCTCTCCGACAACCGCTTTGCGGTGCGCATATGAATGCAGATGTCCGTACACGCAGCAGCTGACACCGTAGTTTTTCATAATCTCGATGAAACCTCTGTCCTCACCCGTAATATCAATCGGAGGATAGTGCATACCGACAACAATTCTCTTCTTTTTCAGTCTCACGGCAGCCTCAAGCGACAGAATAAGCCGCTTTCTCTCGCGGTCAAGAATCTTTTCGTCCTCAGGATTTTCAGAACCGCCATACCAGCCGCGCGTTCCGCACACAGCAGTGTCCTCATGCCACACAGCATTGTTATGAATCAGGCTTATCGTTGAAAAGCCGCACTCCGAAAGATAGTTTTCCATTTTGCGCATGGTTGTCCACCAATAATCATGGTTTCCCTTCATAATTATCTTTTTTCCGTTCAGCTCATCAATAAATCTGAAATCATTGTATGAATTTTCAAGATATGTTGCCCACGAAACATCGCCGGGAATAATCACGGCGTCATTCTCTCCGACAATACTCTGCCAGTTTTCATATATTTTTTCGGTGTAGTTCTCCCACCTTCCGCCGAACACGTCCATCGGCTTGTCCGTTCCGAGCGATAAATGCAAATCGCCCAGAGCATAAATTGCCATGGCACACCGCCTCCCGTTTCCAAAAAAAATCAGTGTATGCCCTCACGGGCACATCACCGTTTCCGCACATAAATCATCTGAAATACTGATTTTATAATATCATATATCATGTTTCCCTGTCAATATTTTTCGGATATTTTTATTTTTTGTCTTGACACGAACCGTCATCTGTGTTATTATTGTAACAGTAAAACAATCTTTAAGCACGATACGAGATATCGGCAAGATGATAATAGCTTTGCGGCATATTATATATGCTTCATGTTTGCTGTGTTCTGCCGAGTCTGCGGCAGTTTTTTTGTATCTGCTTGACACAGGAGATAATATGGATTACAAAATTACCGAATCACAGCTCACCGCAATTGAAAATGCACTCAGAGGCGACGCACAAAGCAGCGCTTTTTTGAGGCTTTTATCTTTAAATCACAATTTGGCTGCATTACCCGGCTTCACAGATGTTCATGTTCATCTGCGTGAGCCGGGTTTTTCTTATAAGGAGACAATTGCAAGCGGAACGCGCGCTGCCGCACACGGCGGATTCACCGATGTTTTCAGTATGCCGAACCTCGCGCCCGTTCCGGACAGTCTCGAAAGTCTCTCGGTTCAGCTTGAAAAAATAAAAGAAACCGCAGTTGTCGGGGTTCACCCCTTCGGCTCAATCACAAAAAACCAAAGCGGCGGCGAGCTTTCCGACATGGCAGCTCTTGCGCCGCATGTCGCAGGGTTCTCGGACGACGGGCGCGGTGTGCAGTCGGCTGAGCTTATGGAAAAAGCCATGCAGTGCGCAAAGAGTCTCGGGAAAGTCATTTCCGCACACTGCGAGGATAACGCTCTCCTGAACGGGGGGTATATCCACGACGGCGAATATGCGCACATTCACGGGCACAAGGGCATTTGCAGCGAAAGCGAATGGGGTCAGGTTATGCGCGACATTGAGCTTGTTCGGGAAACGGGGTGCGCATATCACGTATGCCATGTTTCAACAAAGGAAAGTGTGGAGCTGATACGCCGTGCAAAACGCGACGGGCTTGACATAACGTGCGAAACCGCCCCCCACTATCTTGTTCTGAACGATTCTATGCTCCGCGAGGACGGACGTTTTAAAATGAATCCTCCCATACGCACGGAAGCAGACCGTCTGGCTCTCATCGAGGGTGTCTGCGACGGAACTGTTGACATGATTGCAACCGACCATGCCCCTCACAGTGCGGAAGAAAAATCGCGCGGTCTTGAGGGCAGCCTGATGGGGGTTGTCGGTCTTGAAACCGCATTCCCCGTACTATACACTCATCTTGTGAAAACAAACATCATATCCCTCGGACGCCTTGCGGAGCTGATGAGCACAAATCCGCGGAAACGGTTCTCTCTTCCGCCGTCAGCTGATTTTTCCGTCTGGGATCTCAGCGAAAAATACACCGTTGATCCGTGTGAGTTTTTGTCAATGGGCAGAAGCACGCCCTTTGAAGGCACAGAGGTTTTCGGAAGATGCATTCTGACAATGAGAAATAATAAAATTATATACAGGAGGCACATATAATGTCAAAAAGAACGGATTTGAAAAAAATACTTATTATCGGCTCGGGTCCCATCGTCATCGGTCAGGCAGCCGAATTTGACTATGCGGGAACACAGGCATGTCTTGCTCTCAAGGAAGAGGGCTATAAGGTTGTCCTTGTAAATTCAAACCCCGCAACAATAATGACCGACACAACCATTGCGGACAAGGTATATATGGAGCCTCTCACTCTTGAATATGTCGCAAAGATTATCCGTCATGAAAGACCGGACGCAATTGTACCCGGAATCGGCGGACAGACAGGACTGAATCTTGCAATGCAGCTTGAAAAGAAAGGCGTCCTCCGCGAATGCGGCGTTCAGCTTCTCGGAACAAGCAGCGAAAGCATTGAACGCGCCGAGGACAGAGAGCTGTTCAAAGAGCTGTGCCAGTCAATCGGCGAGCCTGTGATTCCTTCCGAAATAACATATTCTCTGGACGAAGCAAAGGCGGCTGCAAATAAAATCGGCTATCCCGTGGTTCTGAGACCTGCATTCACTCTCGGCGGAACGGGCGGCGGCTTTGCATACAGCGAGGACGAGCTTGTTGAAATCGGAACAAACGCATTCCGTCTTTCTCCAGTTCATCAGGTTCTCATAGAAAAAAGCGTAAAGGGCTATAAAGAAATTGAATTTGAGGTTATGCGCGACAGTGCTGATCACGCAATCACCATCTGCGGCATGGAAAATGTCGACCCCGTCGGTGTTCACACAGGTGATTCAATCGTTGTTGCACCGATAATGTCGCTTTCGGAAGGCGATTTGAAAATGCTGAACGACAGCGCAATAAAAATTATACGCGAGCTTAAAATCGAGGGCGGCTGCAATGTTCAGTTTGCACTTAACCCCTCCTCCTCCGAATACTATCTCATCGAAGTCAATCCGAGGGTGTCGCGTTCATCTGCACTTGCTTCAAAGGCAAGCGGCTATCCTATCGCGCGTGTGACTGCAAAAATTGCCGTGGGAATGCTTCTTGAAGACATTGCAATTGCAAACACCGACGCGTCCTTTGAACCGTCGCTCGACTATGTTGTTGCAAAATTTCCTAGGTTTCCGTTCGACAAATTTTCATCTGCTGCAAACAAATTAGGCACACAGATGAAAGCGACTGGCGAGGTTATGGGAATCGGCGCGACACTTGAAGAATGTATTCTGAAATCGGTGCGCTCGCTTGAAATCGGCGTCTGTCACCTCTATATGCCGAAATTTGAAGCAATGCCGACCGATGAAATTCTTGAATATGTCTCCGAATTTCATGATGACAGCATTTTTGCCGCGGCACAGCTCATACGAAGCGGTGTTCCGATTGAAAAAATTCACGAAGCAACCGAGATTACCGAACTTTTTCTCGAATCAATCGCAAAAATTGTTGACATGGAAAAGCTCCTGTCCGAAAATCCGAACAGTGCCGACATTCTCGGACAGGCAAAGAAAATGGGATTTTCAGACAAATTTATCGCAAAGCTCTGGAAATGCAGCGAGCTTTCAGTCTATGACATGAGAAGCAAAAACATGCTCTATCCCGTCTATAAAATGGTTGATACCTGTCATACGGGAGCATATATACCATACTTCTATTCAACCTATTCCGCAGACAAAAACGAACAGAGAAAGTCTGATAAGAAGAAGATAATTGTTCTCGGAGCAGGTCCGATCAGAATCGGACAGGGCGTTGAATTTGACTATTCAACCGTCCACGCCGTAACAACAATCAAAAAATCAGGGTATGAAGCAATTATAATCAACAATAACCCCGAAACCGTCTCAACCGACTACACAACGGCGGATAAGCTGTATTTTGAGCCGCTCACTCCCGAGGACGTTATGAACATCATTGAGATTGAAAAGCCCGAGGGCGTCATCGCCTCACTCGGCGGTCAGACCGCAATCAACCTTGCCGAACCGCTGAGGGCGCGCGGTGTCAGAATAATCGGTACGGACTGCGACGCGATTGAACGCGCCGAAAACCGCAACTCATTTGAAAAAATTCTGAAAGAACTTGACATACCGCAGCCCGAAGGCCGCGCTGTCACAAAAATTGAAGACGGCGTGAAAGCGGCGGCAGAGATTGGCTATCCCGTTCTTGTCAGACCGAGCTTTGTTCTCGGCGGACGTGCAATGCAGATTGTGTCAAACGAAGAAAAGCTGCGCAGATATCTTAAATGTGCGGTTGAGATTGATGAGGACAAGCCTGTTCTTGTTGACAAATATATTGTCGGCAAGGAGGTTGAGGTTGACGCAATATGCGACGGACGCGATGTGTTCGTTCCGGGAATTATGGAGCTGATCGAACGCACGGGCATTCACAGCGGCGACTCCATCAGCGTATATCCGCCCTTCAGCATCTCGGACAGGGTTAAGGGAATCATTCTGCAATATGCCAAAAAGCTTGGTCTGGGAATCGGCATTATCGGTCTTTACAACATACAGTTTATTGTTGATAAATCGGAAAATGTATATATAATTGAAGTTAATCCGCGTTCATCACGAACGGTTCCGTTCCTGTCAAAAGCCACAGGCTACAGCCTTGCCGATATTGCAACCGAGGTCATCATGGGCAAGAGTCTGAAGGAACAGGGTATTTTTGACATATACCCCGAGGAAAAAAAGCGCAGATATGTCAAGGTTCCCGTTTTCTCATTCAATAAAATCCGCGGACTTGACGCATATCTTTCTCCCGAAATGAAATCTACGGGCGAGGTCATCGGATATGACGACAAGCTGAACCGCGCAATGTATAAAGCACTCCAGGCATCGGGAATGAAGCTTCAGAACTACGGAACCGTGCTTGCAACAATTGCCGACTGCGACAAAGCGGAAGCACTTCCTCTCATACGCCGATTCTACAATCTCGGCTTTAACATTCAGGCAACCCGCGGAACAGCGGATTTTCTCAAGGAAAACGGAATCCGCACTCATGTTCTCGGGAAAATCAGCGACGGCAGCGATGAAATCCCGCAGGCAATCCGACAGGGACACATTGCATATATCATTAACACAAGCGACATAGGCGGTTCGGACAACGCGCTCAGCGACGGTCACGCAATACGCGGACTTGCAACCGAGAACAACGTCAACATTCTGACCTCACTTGACACCGTTTCTGTTCTGCTCGATGTTCTTGAAGAAACAACACTCTGCATATCAACCATTGACGCATAAGGAGAGATTTAATGAAGCAATCATGGTTCACAATTGAGAGCAACGAAGAAATTGCAAAAGATATAATGAAAATGCAGCTTAAAGGTGACACAAGTGCAATACTTTCTCCCGGTCAGTTTGTAAACATAAGGCTTGACGGAATGTTTCTGCGCCGACCGATTTCAGTATGCGACTATTCAGACGGCTCACTGACGCTCATATATAAAATTGTCGGACACGGAACAGAGCAAATGAGCCGTTACGTAAAAGGCACGCAGCTTGACCTTCTGTCCGGTCTCGGCAACGGCTATGACACCGCAGTTTCGGGCAGCACCCCTCTGCTCATTGGCGGCGGTGTCGGTGTCCCTCCGTTGTATGCGCTTTGCAAAAAGCTTATCTCGGAGGGAAAACAGCCATCAGTAATTTTAGGCTTTAACTCTGCCGATGAGGTGTTTTTTGAAAATGAATTCCGCGCACTCGGCGCGGCTGTCACGGTTACGACCGCCGACGGAAGCTGCGGTGTCCGCGGATTTGTCACAGACGCAATGCCCCGCACAGGCTATTCACACATTTTCACCTGCGGTCCCGAGCCAATGCTGAAGGCTGTCTTTGACATATGCAAAACAGACGGTCAATTCAGCTTTGAAGAGCGAATGGGCTGCGGCTTCGGTGCATGCATGGGCTGCTCATGCAAAACAAAATACGGCAGCCGCCGTATCTGCAAGGACGGTCCCGTCCTCAGAAGGGAGGAAATTATATGGTAGATCTGAAAACAGAGCTTTGCGGAATCACGCTTGACAACCCGATAATTCCTGCAAGCGGAACCTTTGGCTATGGCTATGAATTTGCGGAGCTTTACGACATAAACATTCTCGGCTCGTTTTCTTTCAAAGGAACAACACGAAACGGGCGTTTCGGAAACCCCACACCGCGGATTGCCGAATGCACTTCAGGAATGATTAACAGTGTCGGTCTGCAAAACCCCGGAGTTGAACGTGTCATATCAGAGGAGCTGCCACAGCTCAGACAATGCTTTGAAAAAAAAGTTATTGCAAATGTCGGCGGATTCTCTCCCGATGAATATGCAGAAACCTGTGCCATGCTTGACCGTGAAGAACAGGTTGGCTGGCTGGAGGTCAACATAAGCTGTCCGAATGTTCATAACGGCGGAATGAGCTTCGGCACAGACCCGAAAATGGCTGCTGAAGTCACAAAAAGAGTCAAAGCAGTCACCTCAAAGCCTGTTTTCATCAAGCTCAGTCCCAATGTCACCGATATTTGCGAGATTGCAAGAGCATGTGAGTCAGCAGGCGCGGACGGCATCAGCCTGATTAATACACTGCTTGGAATGAGAATTGATTTAAAAACAAAACGCCCCGTGATTGCAAACAAAATGGGCGGTTTTTCGGGCAGTGCAATTTTTCCTGTTGCTCTGCGCATGGTATATCAGGTTTTTGAGGCGGTCAGCATTCCGATAATCGGTATGGGGGGAGTGTCTTGCGCCTGTGATGTCATTGAAATGATGCTGGCAGGTGCTTCGGCAGTTCAGATTGGTGCGGCAAACCTTGTGAATCCTTATATATGCCGCGATATAATCCGCGAACTGCCTGACCAAATGAAAAAATACGGAATAAATTCATTAAAAAGTATTATAGGAGGCGCACACAATGGGTAAAGATGTTATAATTGCCTGTGACTTTGCAGGAAAGGCGGAAACCTTTGAGTTTCTGGACAAGTTTCACGGAGAAAAGCCGTTTGTCAAAATCGGCATGGAGCTTTTTTATGCGGAAGGTCCCGATATTGTACGGGAAATCAAGGCTCGCGGTCACAAAATTTTTCTTGACCTCAAGCTGCACGACATACCGAACACCGTCAAGCGTGCAATGCATGTTTTATCGGAGCTTGATGTTGATATGTGCAATCTTCATGCAGGCGGCACAATCGCCATGATGGAGGCTGCGCTTGAAGGGCTGACACGCAGCGACGGAACGCGTCCGCTGCTCATCGCTGTAACCCAGCTCACCTCCACAAGTGAAGAACGTATGAAATCCGACCTGCTGATTGACCGCACCCTTGACGAAACCGTCATGCACTATGCAAAATGTGCAAAGGCGGCAGGTCTTGACGGCGTCGTTTGCTCACCCTTGGAATCAGGAAAGGTTCACAGTGCTTGCGGACAAAGCTTCCTGACAGTGACCCCCGGAGTTCGCTTTGCGGACGGTGAAATCGGAGATCAGGTCAGAGTCACCACCCCTGCTGCCGCAAAGAAAATCGGCTCGGATTTCATCGTTGTCGGACGTCCCGTCACACAAGCCGCCGACCCCGTTGCCGCATACAGACGCTGTGTTCGGGAATTTTGTGATTGATTGATAAATCTACGGACAATTAACGATTTATCCGTAAAAGTCTTTCTCACGTTCGGGGCGGCATTCAAAGACGCAGGGACAATTCATGAATTACCCTAAAAGGTTTTTTCCAAGCTGAATCTCTAACCTGAGAAACGATTGTTTTCCATCATTTTTATATTTTACAGCAGGCTGATTTTGTTAACATATAAGGAGAAAAGATATGAATAATACAGAAATAAAAATTGCAAAGGATTTACTTTCAATACAGGCGGTGTTTTTCCGTCCGAACGAACCGTTCACATGGGCAAGCGGAATTAAAAGCCCCGTATACTGTGATAATCGTCTGACACTGACCGCACCGAATGTCCGTGACGATATTGAAAATGCGCTTGCGGAAACCGTGAAACGCGAGTTCCCTGATGCTCAGGCACTTTTCGGCACATCAACAGCAGGAATCGCACACGCGGCAATCACAGCACATATTCTCGGTATGCCGATGGGATATGTCCGTTCAGGTGCAAAAGATCACGGCAGAGGCAATCAAATTGAGGGGCGCCTTGAAAAGGGCGAAAAGGTGGTTGTTGTTGAGGATCTGATATCAACGGGCGGCAGTGTCATTGAGGTCGTGAATGTGCTGCGCAGCGCAGGTGCCGAGGTTCTCGGAATTGTCAGCATATTCACATACGGAATGCAGAAAGGGCTTGAACGGCTTAAAAATGCGGATGTCAAAAACTTCAGTATGACCAACTTTGACGTCATTGCAAAGGTTGCAGCCGATGAAAAGTATATTGAGCCTTCTGACATTGACCGCCTGATTGCATTCCGCAACAATCCTTCAGATGAAAGCTGGATTGGAGGCGGCATAAAATGAAGCACCTGATTGATATATTGGATTTGTCGGTTGACGAAATTGAAGACCTCATCAAAACAGCAAACGATATAATTGAAAATCCAAGCGGCTATCACGAAAAATGCCGTCATAAAAAGCTTGCAACATTATTTTTCGAGCCTTCAACAAGAACACGGCTTTCGTTTGAGGCAGCAATGCTTGAGCTTGGCGGAAATGTCCTCGGCTTTTCTGAGGCAGCCTCCAGCTCCTCCTCCAAGGGAGAAAGCGTTTCTGACACCGTGGCTGTTGTCAGCGGATATGCCGACATCATTGCAATGCGTCACCCCAAGGAAGGTGCCCCTCTTGTTGCGGCAATGCGCAGCGAAGTTCCGATTATAAATGCAGGTGACGGCGGTCATAACCACCCGACGCAGACACTGACGGATCTGCTGACAATAAGGCGCGAAAAGGGCAGCTTTGAAAACCTCACAATCGGTTTGTGCGGTGACCTCAAGTTCGGAAGAACCGTCCACTCTCTGATTGCTGCAATGTCACGCTATTCCGGCATACGCTTTGTTCTTATATCACCGCAGGAACTGAAGCTGCCGCGTTATGTCAAAGAAGCTCATATAAAATCAAAGGGCATTTCATATGACCAAACCTCGTCTCTTGATGACGTCATCGGAGAGCTTGACATACTCTATATGACAAGAGTGCAGCGTGAAAGATTTTTTAATGAGGAGGACTATCTCAGACTGAAGGACAGCTATATTCTGACTCCCGAAAAGCTCTGCGGAGCAAAAGAGAACCTGAGCATACTTCACCCTCTGCCGAGAGTGAATGAAATATCAACCGCGGTCGACAGCGACCCGAGAGCCTGCTATTTTAAGCAGGCAAAATACGGAAAGTTTATACGCATGGCACTGATTCTGAAGCTTCTGGAGATAGATTGACGCGAAAGCTCATTTCTTGCTAATGCCTCCGCGGCTTTAATTGCCCGTGCAGAATTTTCTTCACTCGGAAACACACACGGACGTTTTAATCTCTTATCATTCATTCCCCTGCGGATAAGAGAAATTTTATTACAATTTGTGCCGGCGCAGGGCGGCGGAATGGAGATTAAAATGTATGTTGATTCTGTGAACTGCGGTATTGTAATCGATCACATTGAGCACGGAAAGGCAATGCAGATATATAATATGCTTTCGCTTGACTCGCTCGATTGTCCCGTTGCAATATTAAAAAACGTTCCCAGCCGCAAAATGGGAAAAAAGGACATAATTAAAATCGACTGTGATATGGACATAAACCTTGATGTTCTCGGATTTGTCAGTCCAAACATCACTGTTGACGTAATCCGTGACGGAAAGCTTTTTGCAAAAAAACACATTGACCTGCCAAAAAAGCTGACCGATATTTTAAAATGTAAAAATCCGCGCTGTATAACATCAACCGAACAGGAAATACATCACATATTCCGTCTGACAGACTATGAAAATAGAGTTTACCGCTGCGTATACTGCGACACAAAATTTTAGTCCGACCCGTTGATTTTATTGTTAAGATATGGTATAATAACCTCACGAAACAAAACGAAATCAAAGATTTCTGTGTTTCGGAGAACATTTTATCATAATACTGCAGCGACTCTCCGCCGCCTCCGTTGTTATGGTATAATAACCTCACGAAACAAAACGAAATCAGAGATTTCTGTGTTTTCGTCCGATAAAATACGTTGTATTCTCCATGAGAAACGACAGTAGGAGGTTTTTTATGATTTTAACAATCGACATCGGCAATACTAACATTGTCATCGGCGGATTCGTTGATGACTCACCGAAATTTGTTGCGCGTATTGCCACAAATCCCGTAAAAACAGAGGACGAATATGCAACAAAAATAAGAAGCATTCTTTCTCTGCACAGCGTTGACACGGCGACAGTCAGCGGAGCAATTATTTCATCAGTTGTTCCTCCGCTCACCACAGTTGTCAAACAGGCAATAAAAATGGTATATTCGGTAAATCCCATTATTGTTGCCCCCGGTATGAAAACAGGAATAAACATTCACTGTGATGACCCGTCAACCGTTGGCGCGGACTTAATCTGTGCATGTGTCGGCGCGCACTTTCTCTACGGAAGCCCATCACTCATTGCGGATATGGGAACCGCAACAAAAATCATGTATATCAGCTGCGACGGCACATTTGAAGGAGTGTCCATTATGCCGGGCGTGAACATCGCGCTCAAAGCACTGATAAGCGGAACTGCACAGCTGCCGCAAATCAGCCTTGAAGCGCCGTCCTCAGTAATCGGGAAAAACACCGTTGACAGCATACGTTCAGGTGTTGTTTTCGGCAACGCCGCAATGCTTGACGGAATGATTGACCGTTTCGGCTCAGAGCTTGAAGCAACCCCAAAAATCATTGCAACAGGCGGTCTTGCCGCAACAATTGTCAAGCATTGCAGACATAACATCATTCTTGATGAAAATCTCGTTCTCAAGGGTCTGCATATTTTGTATAAAAAAAATAAATAATACGCTGTATCACGTATGTGAACGGCAGTAGGAGGTTTTTTTATGAAAACAAACAAAGCAGTTAACACTCAAAAATTAGTGGTTTGCGCAATCCTGACGGCTATGGTAATCATTCTTCAGTTTCTTGGCTCATTCATTAAATTCGGAACATTTTCGGTTTCGCTTGTTCTTGTGCCGATAGTTATTGGTGCTGCTGTCTGCGGAACATATGCTGCCGCATGGCTTGGATTGGTTTTCGGTGCCGTTGTGCTGATTTCCGGCGACGCGTCACTATTCCTTGCTGTGAATCCAATCGGAACATTCATCACTGTTCTTCTGAAAGGCATTTTATGCGGCTTGGCTGCGGGCTTGGTCTATAAAGCACTCGCACGCACAAGCCTCTATCCGGCAGTTATTGCAGCCGCAATTGTGTGCCCTCTTGTGAACACAGGTGTTTTCCTGCTCGGCTGTTTTGCTTTTTTCATGCAGCCGGTCTCGGAATGGGCAGCAGCTCTCGGATTTGGTTCAGATATTACTTCATATATGATTTTCGTACTTGTCGGAGCAAACTTTTTGTTTGAAATGGGGTTCAATATTATATTAAGCCCTGCTGTGGTTCGGCTGCTGAAAATAAAGATTAAATAGAAAGGCTGTAATTATGACTGACAGATTTTCACGCACAGAGCTGCTTCTCGGCAAAGACGCAATGGACAAGCTGAAAAATTTGCGGATTGCGGTTTTCGGGCTTGGCGGCGTTGGCGGACACGCGGCTGAAGCATTGGCACGCTGCGGAATTGAACATTTCGATTTGTTTGACAACGATACCGTGTCGATAACAAACATAAACCGTCAGATTGTCGCTGTCGGCTCAACTCTCGGACGGTTTAAAACCGATGTCATGTCGGAGCGTATGCGTGACATAAACCCTTCCGTGAAGGTTGTTTGTCACAACGTTTTCTACCTTCCCGAAAACGCAGACAGCTTCCCGCTGACGAAATATGACTATATCGTTGACGCAATAGATACGGTCAGCGCAAAGCTTGAGCTTGCAGTGCGTGCCGAGGCTGCAAACGTTCGGCTGATAAGCTCGATGGGAACAGGAAACAAGCTCGACCCGACATTGCTCACCGTTTCCGACATTTTCAGCACTTCAATGTGTCCGCTTGCACGTGTTATGCGCCGCGAACTGAAAGCGCGCGGTGTCAAGGCACTAAAGGTTGTTTATTCGACCGAAAAAGCCATGTCTCCGCTTGCCTCTGACGAAGAAACATCAAAACGTCAGATTCCGGGCAGCACATCATTTGTCCCGTCAGTTGCAGGTTTAATCATCGCGTCGGAGGTTGTGCGCGACATAACAGGAAAATAATGTTCATTGAACAGTATAAAAGTGACAGCCGCAGAATCGTTAATTCTGCGGCTGTCACTTTTATATTTCTTGCTGAGTTAGCTGTGTACTGCAAAGAAAATTAATTCTTTCACACTCTTTTAATCGGGTGCCGGATAACGGTTTTCCATTTTTCCGGAGCAACCTTTCTTGCATCCGACAAATAGATTTCATGATGCAGCCGACTTGCATTTATATCATTCACATAACCATTCTGTTCTATATATTCATTCATTAATTCTACTGTTGCAGGTTCATCATCAAACGAACCTAAGTGCATTATTTGAACACATAGACCCTCATCTACAGTCAAAAATTCTGCCATTGAACAATCCGTTTTTTTCTTCTCGGACGCAGCTCTCACAGCCCACTCAAAGTCTTTTTGAGTGACAAAATCAGGCAGACGAATAACTGAAATCCAATTAAATGAGGATTTATCAGTATAATCCACACCGTCAACATTTTCCTGCCACCAAAATCCTTCAAGCGGAGGCACAACATATTCAAAAAATCCTTTAATTTTATAGTCCGTTTTGTAACTCATTTTCAACGTATATGCCACAGCATACAGAACACCGATTGCATTCTGATATGCCCCGTTTTCTTCATTGGGATTTCCTTTTCCTCTTACTGCAATATAATTTGCTTTCGGAACATTCACAATCTGCGGTTTGTTCTTTGGCATATAGTATTCTTTGTATTCTTTCTTAAAATCAAAAGCCATAACTTTCCTCTGAACTACAGTTTATTAACATATTATCATGCGCAGTGCAGGTTATATTGCTGCATGAAAACACCAAAGTACCTTTCGCCCGCACCCGAAATTAAAAAAAATATTCACTCAGGTATTTTATATCCCATTCATTTATTGGAACAGCAGCACTTAAACTAACCGTTTTTTACAGCTCAGTTTTATCTGTTCAAAATCGCATCGGCAACCATTTTGAGAGCCGCATTTGCTGCACTCTGCCGAACCTCATCACGATTCCCTTCAAAATGAAATTCATATGCCTCGTGAATGTTCTCTCCGCAAATTCCGATATAAACCAATCCGACAGGCTTTTCCGCAGTTCCTCCTCCCGGCCCCGCAATACCTGTTATGCCTATTCCGAAATCCGCCCCCGCTGTCTCTTTTATTCCGCGGCACATTTCAAGCGCGGTCTCGCGTGAAACTGCTCCAAAGCTGTTCAAGGTTTTCGGACTGACACTGAGCAGCCGTGTTTTCTGTTCGTTTGAATATGTCACAACGCCACAGTCAAAGCACTCCGACGCACCTGCAACCGATGTTATTTTCTGCGCGACCATGCCGCCCGTGCAGCTCTCAGCAGTTGCAAGCTTCAATCCTGATTCCGTCAAAAGAGAGCAAACTGTTTTTTCAATTCTCTCAGTGCTGCTGCTTTCTTTTTCATTGCCGCACACGTTAAAACCGTACATCTTTTGCTCCTCCCTATTTTGCAACAATGATTTCCTCCTCGGCAATTGCCTCTGAAATCAGTTCATCTATGTTTTCAAGTGCCTTTTCCGCCTCGGTTATCTCCGAGAGATCAGGCTTCGTTTTCGGATGCTTGGGCACGAAAATTGTGCAGCAATCCTCAAACGGGAGAATGGAGGTTTCATATGTTCCGATTTTCTTTGAAATTGTCACAATCTCCTCTTTGTCCATTCCTATTAGCGGACGAAAAACAGGCTGAGAAACCGCACTATCGGTACACACAAGACTTTCCATTGTCTGGCTTGCAACCTGACCTATGCTCTCTCCCGTAATAAGTGCGGCTGAACCCTCTCTCCGCGATATTTTTTCTGCAATGCGCATCATTATTCTGCGCATTATGACAGTGAGATAGTTTTCGGGACACTTTTCAATTATATCAAGCTGAATCTTTGTAAACGGAACAACGTGAACCCGAATTTTTCCGCAGTATGCCGACATGAGCTTTGCAAGGTCAATAACCTTTTCTTTTGCTCTGTCACTCGTATACGGGTGACTATGAAAATGCACAGCCTCAAGTTCAACTCCGCGCTTTGCAATCATATACCCCGCGACTGGGCTGTCAATTCCGCCCGAAAGCAACAAAGTCGCCTTTCCGTTTGTGCCGACAGGCATTCCTCCTGCCCCATGTTCTCTTTTGGTATATATATATGCATGCTGACGGATTTCAACGTTCACAACCATATCCGGGTTGTGGACATCAACCCTCAGATCACCGAACTCATCAAGAATCCTTCCGCCAAGCTCTGCACACAGCTGCGGCGAATTGAGAGGAAAGCTCTTGTCTTCCCTCTTCGCCTCGACCTTAAAAGTCTTTTCACCGCACCTGTTGTCTCTGATACAATCAACGGCACACTTCACAATGCTTTCCATGTCTTTTTCACACTTCACCACGGGGCATATGTTCACTATTCCAAACACATGCTTTAAAGCCTCAACGGCTTCATTCATATCCGCAGAGCTTTCAAGCGGCTCAACATAAACCGTTGACTGTGCCTTGCGGACGCTGAATTTACCCAGTCTGTCAAGACGGCTTTTTATGTTATCCAAAAGCTTTCTTTCAAACAGCGGTTTATTCAGCCCCTTCAGCGCAATTTCACCATATTTTAATAATATCAAATCTATCCTTTGCATATATATCCCCATTCTCTTATGCGTTATTTTTTCATAAGCCTTGTGATTTTTTTTACATTTTCAGCAACACGGCTGACAGTATAATCAATTTCATCTTCTGTGTTAAACTCTGACAAGCTGAACCGAATGCTGCCGTCAATCATGCGGCGTTCAGTTCCGATAGCCGACAGAACATAGCTCGGACCTTTTTTGTGGCTTGAACATGCAGAACCCGATGAAACATAAATCCCGTCTGCCTCCAGTGAATGCAAAAGCACCTCCGACTTGACATGCGCAAATGAAATGTTCAAAATATGAGGCGCGGCTCCCGTCAGCGGCGTATTCACAATCAAATCGTCAACCTGAGCAGTTATACCGTCGCGCAGTCTGTTTTTCAAATACATCATTCGTTCCGAATTTTCCTCAACGGCACGGCATGCACGCTCAGCAGCAAGCCCAAACCCTGCAATTCCCGCAACATTTTCGGTTCCGGGTCTGATTCCGTTCTGCTGACCGCCTCCGAAAACAATCGGTGCAAGCTTTGTCCTGTTTCTGACATACAGCGCTCCAACCCCTTTAGGTCCGTGTATTTTGTGAGCACTGACCGATATTAAATCAGCTCCCGTTGAATTTGCCGTGAACGGAATTTTTCCGTATGATTGAACAGCATCAACATGCACATATGCATTCGGATTTATATTTTTGACAATTCTTGAAATTTTCTCAACAGGCTCAATTGTTCCGATTTCATTATTAACATGCATTACCGAAACCAAAACCGTATCCTTTCTGATCATTTTTGACAGTCGTTCAGCATCGACCGCACCGCTTTTGTTAACAGGCAGAAGTTCAACCGCATACCCCCTGCGCTCCATGTGCTGCAGTGTGTTCAAAACTGCCGGATGTTCAATTGAGGTGCTCAGTATATGTCTGCCTCTGCTTGCTTCACACACTCCCATAATTGCCAGATTATCCGCTTCCGTTCCGCCCGACGTGAAATATATCTCATTCGGCGAAGCCTTAAGCGTATCCGCAATTTGCTCCTTTGCATATTTAATCAGTTTTTCCGCCTCAATTCCCTTTCTGTGCAGAGAAGAGGGGTTTCCGTAAGAATTGTATAATATATCAGCCACCAGCTCTGCGCATTCCTTATACGCACGAGTGGTTGAACTGTTATCCAGATAGACCTCCACTTTAAGCTCATCGCCTTTCTATTCCGTCCTATTCTCAGGCAAACAGCCGTTATGCCTAAAACAACGCTTATCAGCGGAACATGATAAGCGCAGTGCAAGGTTAATATTAAATTTTATATAAACCTTTTAATATATAATATGTACAGGTTCTTATGTTGTGCCTGGTAATCCTCATTATGCTTCTTTTCGGAGCTGCTTTTCCTCGCCGACAACCTGAATCGGTATCGTGCGTTCAACCTCAAACAGTTTCGGGAGTGCGGCATTGTCCGCATATTCCATAACAGACTCAGCGTGTCCCGCACTGTTATCCGCCATTCTCTCCACCTCAGAAAGCTCCGCTTCAAACCGTTTTATTGCAGCAATCGATGCCTCGCGCATACGTTCAACTTCATCTTTTATGCGCGCAATCTTTTTATTTTCAGCGGCATAATAGTTCTTTACCGCTCTTCGCTTTATTTCTATCTCCCGATTAACCATGCCCTTCTGTTCCCTGACCTCCCTTTCGGTGGTCTGAATCATTTCCTCGGCATCTTTGTGCGCACGGCTCACAATGTCCTGTGCATTCTTCTCCGCTGTCTGCAAAACATTCACAATTGCATCACGGTTTTTCTGAAGCTCGTCCAGCCTTTCCTTCAAACTGGCTATTTCCTCGTCCTTCTCACGCAGCTTCATCTCAGCCTTCTCGTCCATCTCGCATATATAATTGTATACATCGGTCTTTTTAAATCCAAACAAACCGCTTCTGAATTTGCGTCCGCTCATACTGCCGCACCTCCGCCAATATAACATATATTTATTATATCTCTTTTTGCGGAATTCGTCAATACCTTTTCGTCAAGTTACATCAGCGGCAAGTTATTTCTTCACCTTTTTTGTCTCTGCACATATACTTTACTGAGAACAATATTTCACAATAAAGGAGGCGGATTTTTGTATGCTTAAAGTGTTTTTCTTTTCAGTATTGAGTTTCTTTGCTCTGTATGGCTTTATTCACATCATCGGTTCTGTTTTTCACCGTTTTCCTGCGACCGCAGCAAGACAGCTCAGCACCCCATACACCGTTCTTGCCGTGAAAGACTGCGCCGACTGCATTGAATCTGCCATACGTTCAATTGTGTGGCACATGCAGTCAAACACCGACTCACTTCCCTGCGGTTACGACCTGGTCGTGATTAATCTTGGTTCCGATGACGAAACATCAGAAATTCTGGATCGGCTTGCCAATGAATTTGAATCAGTTCACCCGATGAGCAAAGAAAACTACATAAGCCTTGTCAGCAGTCTTTAGCCTGAAGAAAGTAATCGGAACTCCGATTTAAAAGCCGGGTTCGGATTGCTTTCTTTAATTTAAAAGCTGCGTTCTTCCTATATTAACATAGCCAAAACCAAAGCACCCGTTATATTGCCGTTCTCAAATACCGCACCTATTGCAAGTATCGCAACCATTAAAATAAATTTCACGAATCTTTTTTTATTAAGCCTAATGTTCATAATCATAACTCCTCTCAAAACAGTTCACAATTTTGCTGTTTTCAAAACTTTTTTGTTTCGTTTTTCTTAACTTTTCTACATAATAGCACATTTTTGTTTCGTTGTCAACAACTTTTTAATTTTTTTATTAAATTCGCAACTTTTTCTTGCTTTTTACAGATTTATGTGTTATACTTAATATAGAAATCTGAAAGGTCAGTGATTATACATGGATAGCTTTGGAGATAAATTGAAAGAATGCAGACGTGCCAAAGGCTTGACGCTTGAAGAGCTTGCGCAGAAATATAACCGGCGGTTTGAAGGCGGAATGAGCAAGGGAACTCTGTCAAAATATGAAAACAACAAACAGGAGCCGCTTGTCAGCGTTGTCGGCAATCTGACGGAAATCCTTGATGTTTCGACCGACTATCTTCTCGGGAGAACCGATAATCCGCAGCTTGATTTTGCGTCAGGGAGCGAAAGTCCCGACAATATTTACCCGATTCCTGTTTTTAACAGTGTTTCCGCAGGTCTTGGCAGATATGCCGACAGCACACCCGAAGAATACATTCCGACATATATTCCGTATGGCTCAGACCCTGATCAATATATCAGAATTAATGTTTCGGGCGACAGCATGTCACCGCTGATTGACGACGGGAGTCAGATTCTTGTCCGCCTTCAGCCAACTGTTGACAACGGTTCGATCGCCGTCGTCATACTGGACGGAACAGACGCTTTTGTCAAAAAACTGAATTACGGACTGAACTGGCTTGAGCTTGAATCAATAAACCCGTATTATCCCGCTAAACGGTTTGAAAATTCTGAAATTTCGCGGGTATCCGTTGTGGGTGTTGTCAAAGAGGTCACAAAATATCTGTAGACACTCATTCAAAAAGGACACAAAAACCCCCTGCCGAATTCGGCAGGGGGTCATTTTCTTATTCCGCTTCAATTAATCCGTAGTTGCCGTCCTTGCGTCTGTATACAATACTTGTTTCCATTGTCTCGGGATTCGCAAAAACAAAGAAATCATGTCCGAGCATATTCATCTGCAAAACAGCTTCTTCAGCCGACATCGGCTTTGATGAAAACTTTTTGCGGCGGATAATCTTAAATTCTTCCTTATCCTCCGTCACAGCATCACCGTCAGCCACAATACTGTTGTAGGATTCCAGCGCAGGTTCACGAAGCTGACGTGCAAGCTTTGTTTTGTTTTTTCTGATTTGACGGTCAAGATTTGCAAGACACTCATCGGCTGCCGAAATCAAATCTCTGTCTCTTGCCTCCGCTCTCAGGATAAATCCCTTATTCAGAATCATTATTTCTATAACCATTTCGTTTCTCTGTTCGGAAACGGTTATTTTGCAGTCACTTTCAGCACTCAGAAACTTGTCAAGCTTCTTGATTTTTTTCATGAGCGCGTCTTTTCTTGTCTCCGATAACTCGACCTTTTTGCAAATTAAGTTGTAATTCATACATATGCCTCCGTTCGTTTGAACATTTACATCAGAAAAGTCAAAGCCTTCTTTTGTATGGTTTAATTATACAACATATTTGTGAATTTTGCAAGTATTTTTTGTTAATTTTTTTGGGCTGTTTATTAAATTTAAATATAAATTGTGTCTATCTTGATAACAGCATTATACCTGTCATCAAGCGTTTTAATTTTCCGTTCAAGCTCATGCTTCACAGTCTCCGCACTGCCGCAGTCGGCAGGCACCTCCAGATCAAAAATGAGATTTATGTTTCTTTTTCCGTCCGTCATTCTGAAATCGTGAATGTTCATTCTGCTGTCAATTTCATGTGCAAGCGTCAGAACCGCCTCCTTCAGCTCTGCCGTACGGCCGCAGTTGACAGAAACGGGATCCATGTGAATTACCGTGTGTATTCCCATTTCCTGTTCTATCTTTCGTTCAAGTGCGTCAATCACCTCATGAACCTCAACAATATTACAGTCATCAGACACCTCAGCATGGACGGAAGCAAGCTTTCTGCCCGGTCCGTAATCATGCACAATCAGGTCATGCACACCATGAATTTCCTTCTCAGCCATAATTATTTTTTCAATTCCGCATATTGTTGTCCTGTCCGGAGGCGTTCCGAGCAGCAATCCGATTGTATCTCTTGAAATCTGAAAGCCTGAATAAATTATCATAACCGATACAACCGTTCCGACTGCTCCGTCAATCTCGCCGACACCCATATATTTCCCGAGCAATGATGTGAAAACAACCGCTGACGTTGCCGCCACATCATTCAGGCTGTCACGCGCCGCCGCCAGCAAAACTCCCGACGCAATCCGCATTCCCATATATCGGTTATAACTGTACATCCACGCTTTGACGGGTATTGAAAGCACAAGAACAATGACCAGAACGGGACTGAATGCAACATCGGCAGGGCTGAATATTTTTTCAACAGAGGTCTTTAAAAGCTCACAGCCGACAAGCATTATTATAAACGAAACAATCAGTGATGACACATACTCCAGCCTTCCGTGACCGAACGGGTGCTCGCGGTCAGGCTTTTTGTTGCTCAATCTTGCACCAATAACCGAAACGACCGATGAACCCGTGTCTGAAAGGTTATTGAACGCGTCTGACATAATTGCAATACTTCCCATGACTGAGCCAACCGCAAGCTTCACGGCAAACAGAATCATATTGCATATTATTCCGAGACTGCCTGCAAGAACACAGTATTTTTCACGCACATTCGGATTTTCAGTATCGTCCGGCTGTTTTATAAAGCATTTTATCAAAAATTTTATCAATTATAATCACTATCCTGTTCAAAATCTGACGGGTTATATTATTTTGTCCTTAGCATAGAGAATGCTGCGATAGGTTGTCGGATTGGTGTTTTTCAGTTTCTTAAATATTCTGTTGAAATATGACACCGACGAAAACCCAACCTCCATGGATATTTCGAGAACGCTTTGTTTCGTTGTCGTCAAAAGGTTTTCCGCCTTCCAGATACGGACAAAGTTTATATATTCCGTGGGTGTCGTATTCGTTGCCCGTTTGAACACACGGCAAAAATAATGCTTATTCATGTTCAGAATTTCACACAGCATGTCAAGCGTTATTGTTCTGCTGTAGTTTTTGTCAATATACTCAATGACGGGCCACACTTTTTTTATTTCGTCAGAGCTGTAATTTGCGCGCACGTCCTCAAGTATGTTATAACGGTAAAGCGTGCCGAGCAGCAGCTCCATATATCCGTACATAAAGCTGTCATAGTTTTTCTTCAGTTCATTTTTTTCTTCCAATATACATATAATGTATTCCGCAATTTTTTTTGCCGCCTCCGTGCCGGATCTGACAAAAACCAGCTTCCGCATTCCCTCCGTCATCAGAACCGAGAGATATCGGTTCATAAATTCACTTTCGTGTCCCGGCAGCTTTTCGGGTCTGAACTGGAGCATATAGCTTCCCGTATATCTCACAAGGCTTTTTGTCTCGTGAGGAACACGTCTGTTGATCACCGCCGCATCTCCCTGACTCAGTTCAACACATTCATCATCGGTTGAAACCCACATTTTTCCGCCAATCACAACAAGAATTTCAATTTCATCATGAATATGGATTCCGCATTTATTAAATCCCGCATTCAGATGATTTGACCCTCCGGCATGAATCGGAATATCCGGCACATTGTTTCTGACCACCTCGACGCGCATTTTCATCACCCCACAAAAAAAGTCAATATTGTTCAATAAAAAGTCAAAATATATGTAGTATTTAAAGCTTTGTGTTTGTATAATGAAGCTGTGTTACAAATGATATGTAACACTTGCTTATACTATAACACAATATACACAAAAAATCAATAAGGAGTGTAGATTATGGCAAACGAAGATTCAAAAATTCTTGACCAGTTCAAAAATGTTCAAACTGAGAAAGTCATTGACACATCAAAAAAGCTCAAGGTCGGCATTATAGGCACAGGCTGGATTGCTGACGCACACATTCAGCAATACAAGCAAATGCCCGATGTTGAAATCATCGCAGGTGCTGACCTCATTGAAGGCAAAGCCGAGGCATTCTTCAAGAAATGGGAGGTTGAGGGTGTTCGCTGCTACAGAAGCCACACAGAGCTTCTTGAAAACGAACCTGAGCTTGACGCTGTCAGCATTTGTACATATAATGCAACTCATGCAGAATGTGCAATTGCAGCCCTCAACAAGGGTGTGCATGTCCTGCTTGAAAAGCCGATGTGCGTCACAACAGAGGAAGCCATCGAAATCATGAAGGCTGAAAAAGCAAGCGGAAAAATCATTTCAATCGGCTTCCAGCCCAGACTTGACCCGAACATGCAGAAGGTTAAGGCAATTGTTGAAAGCGGTATTCTCGGTGACATCTACTACATTCAGACGGGCGGCGGCAGACGCCACGGAATCCCGACTCCGTTCGGAACAACCTTCATTCAGGAAGACACCGGTGTTATCGGCGCAATGGGCGATATCGGCTGCTATTCACTTGACATGGTTCTGAATGCAATCGGCTATCCCAAGCCCCTCACTGTTTCCGGCTATACCTCAAACTTCTTCGGCAAAGATCCGCACTACTTTGAAATGGACGGAAAACCTGCCGAGTATGCTGACATATTCGGTGTTGAGGATTTTGCTGCAGGCTTTGTTCGTCTTGAAGGCGGAATCATTCTTGACTTCAGAATTGCATGGGCTATGCACCTTGACACATCGGGCGACACAATCATAATGGGTAAAAAGGGTTCTCTCAGAATTCCCTCAACAGAATGCTGGAACGGTTCAATCGGCGGTCCTATGACAATCTACAGCGAAGTTGCGGGTTCACAGCTTGAAACAAAAATCCCGATGATTGAAAATGACGGTCCGAGCAACTTCTACAAAAAGATCCGTTCATTCCTCGATGCAATCAAGGAAGGCGGCACAGCTCCCGTTCCGACAAGCCAGATTCTCTACAATCAGGCAATCATCGACGGTATCGTTAAATCCAACAAGGCAGGTCACGAAATCAAAATCGAGCTGCCTGAAATATAAATAAAGCTTAGAAAGGTGAAGCACAATGAAAAATCTTAAAGTCGGACTTCAGTTATATTCAATCCGCGAGGATATGGAAAAAGATATGGACGCAGCATTGAA
>CAKSIW010000037.1 GCA_934463175.1 uncultured Clostridia bacterium
TTCCGATTTTTTTATTCATGAAAAAAATCAGTCACACGCGCCGTCGTTCCTCCTCTTTCGCAAAAAGGCACGCTCGGTTCAACTGCTCACTTGCAAGCGCGTTCGCGACGTTTCGCTGTCGCTATCACCTTTTTGCGATTGCGCCTTCGGCGCGAATATTTCAATGGTTTGGCATTGCCGCGTCGGAACGGACTTTGCTCCGTTCCGATTTTTTTATTCATGAAAAAAATCAGTCACACGCGCCGTCGTTCCTCCTCTTTCGCAAAAAGGCACGCTCGGCTCAACTGCTCACTTGCAAGCGCGTTCGCGACGTTTCGCTGTCGCTATAACCTTTTTGCGATTGCGCCTTCGGCGCAGAAGAATCTCCTTTATTTAATATTGTGAGAGGCTGTTTAAAAAGTCAAATTGACTTTTTAAACAGCCTCTTTTTTAAGGGAATAGCAAGAATTTTTGGTTTTTTGCCTTAACAAAACCGGACTGCAACATTTGAATTTCCAATAGTTCATGCTCTTTCATTCTTTTTTGCATTCCGTAAGTGTTTTTTAACATTCCATTCATCTCACATCATATTCATCAAGCCTTAATGTGCATGAGATTGAGGTTGAACCTGTTCTGGGAGGTCCCGCAAACGGTGCTTCCGTGACTGTGACCGTGTTCACGTCTGTTTTTTCAAACGTTGTGTCATAATAGAACGATGAACCGTAGTACACAAGCCCGAATCCGCCGCTCTTTCTGACTGCGACAAAGCCAATGCTATAGTCGCCTTCCTCCGTCAGAGTGTCAAGGAGCTTGACCGAAAGGAAATAGTAGTCCTCAGTTTCAAGAGAGCCGAGGGTTTCATATTTTTCTTTGTCATCAAGCATTTTCAGCGTTTCCTCAACAGTCGGAGGCGGCGTCACAAGAGCTTCCGTTTTTTCAAAAAGCAGCTCCGGCTCGGTGACATAGTATATGCCGTGGTTCTCTTCATTTTCCTCAATATTATCTTCAACATACATAAATCCAATTTCGGTCTTTTCATTTCCGTCATCAAACCAAAGTGGTTTTAAAACATTTGTCTCCGATTTGAAGCCGTCTGAAAGAGTTTCTTCAACGGTGCGGAAATAGTCATTCATTCTGTCATAGCTTGCCGTCATGACGTTGTCATTCAAAGTCAGCCCGGCATGGTGCGTCGTCTTGTCGATTGAATATATCATTTTGTCCTGACTGATGAAATCAAGAGAAATTGTTCTGTTCTCCGCGTCCCAGCTTGCCGTGCATCGGTGCTTGGAATAGCCGAAGGCTTCATTCGGGTGACCGTCGAATGCGCCCAGATCTTCAATTGCAACCGCAGTTTTGCCGCCTATGTTATATCCGCGGACTTCATAGCCGTTCACAAAAACCTTGATGTCGCTTTCATAGACATTCCCGAGAATACTGCCGACCGTGCCGCGCGTGACCTCGGGCGGTGCCAGATACTCCGATGACCCTATATGCACCCGAAGTGTGCGACTTTCGTCATCATAGCTCTGAACATGAACCGCAAAAACGTCAGCAAGGTCTTCAAGAACAATTGCGGTTCTGCCGCCGATGTTATATGACGGTGCGCCGTGTCCGTCAAGCTTGGCGAGTATGTCGGTGGAATATATTTGTCCGGCTATATCACCGTTTGCCGCATATGCACCGCATGACGCAATGTGAACCGCCGCAAGCACAGCGGACAGCACAAAAGATGTGCGCAGAAGGACGGAAAAGGCACTGTTTCTGAAAAAAACGCAATTTTTCTTTTTCATTTGATGATCCCCCTGTATTTTTTATTCACTCATTCTCCCACAATTGTTTTTATATCCTCTCTGACCTTTGCGGCAAGAGCCTCCGCGCCGTCCTTGTCTGCGGCACAGAGCAGGCAATAGAGCTTGATTTTCGGCTCTGTTCCCGATGGGCGGATTATGAAGTTGTTTCCGTCCTCAAGCTCAAGATATATAACATTTGATTTCGGCAGAGTTATTTCCTCTGTTTTGCCGCATTCAAGACAGGTGCGTACGGAGGTCAGATAGTCGCGCACGGCAACAACCTTTTTGCCCGCAACCGATTCCGGCGGATTTTTGCGCACTCTCTCCATGATTGCCTTAATCTTGTCAAGACCCTCGATTCCCTCCATTGTGACCGAGACAACCTCTTCCTTGTAGTATCCGTATTTTTTGTATATGTTTTGCAGCTGGTCATAGAGACTGAGTCCCTTTTCCTGATAATACAGAGCCATTTCGGCAATGAGCATGCTGGCAACAACCGCGTCCTTGTCGCGTGCATATGTGCCGGCAAGATAGCCGTAGCTCTCCTCAAAGCCGAATATGAAATGACCGTGACCGCTTTCTTCGGCTTCCTTGATTTTCTCGCCGATGAACTTGAAGCCTGTCAGAACCTCCTTCATCTCAACACCGTATTCCGCACATATTTTTTCAATTATGTTCGTTGTGACAATTGTTTTGACAACAAAGCCGTCGGACGGCAGAGTTCCGAGCTGTTTTCTCATGCTCAGAATGTATTCGGTGAGCAGAACGCCTGTCTGGTTTCCTGTTATGTTGATATATTCGCCCGAGCGGTCGCGTATGAGTATGCCGCAGCGGTCGGCGTCGGGGTCTGTTCCGATGATCAGGTCGGCATTGTTCTTCTTTGCAAGCTCAATTGCAATTTTGAATCCCTCCTTGTTTTCGGGGTTGGGGGATTCAACTGTCGGGAAATCGCCGTCGGGCATTTCCTGCTCCTTAACCACAATGACGTTTTTGAAGCCCACACTGTCGAGAATCTTTCTGACAGGCTTGTTTCCCGTGCCGTGGAACGGAGTGTAGACAAACTTCAGCGTTTCTCCCTTTTCGCGGATAAGCTGCGGATTTATGCACTGCTCGCGCACATGGTCGAGGTATACGTCCTCAACGTCCTCTCCCATAATCTCGATTTTGCCCTCCGACACTGCCTTGTCAAAATCGCAGATTTTCACTCCGCCGAAAATGTCGGTTTTTTCAATCTCTTCAAGGACGATTGCCGCAAGCTCGGGGTTCAGCTGTGCGCCGTCACTGCCGTATACCTTATATCCGTTATATTTTGCGGGGTTGTGGCTTGCCGTGACCGCAATTCCCGCGTCCGCCTTTTTATATCTGACAGAGAAAGAAAGCTCGGGAACGGGCTTCAGCTCATAGAAAATATATGCACGGATTCCGTTTGCTGCAAGAACACATGCCGCGGTGCGTGCAAACTCGTCCGATTTGTGGCGGCTGTCATATGCAATTGTGACAGAAAGATCGCAGCGTCCGGGGTTGGTTTTGATCAGCTGGTTTGCAAGACCCTGTGTTGCCTGTGCGACAATATAGCGGTTCATGCGGTTGAGACCCATGCCGATTATGCCGCGAAGCCCTGCCGTGCCGAATTCCAGAGCGCGGTAGAAACGGTCACGGATTTCGTTCTCGTCACCCGATATTGCCTCAAGCTCGCTTTTTTCCTCCGCGCTGACGTTTTCAAGCCAATGCTTATATTCCTTCATGTAGTCCATAGTAACACCTCACAAGTTTTTTATACTTACATTATAATAAATAAATCGGAAAATAGCAAGGGTAATTTTGTCATATGGCTGTTTTTGAATAAAATATTTTTTTTGGTAAAAACGATTGATATTTTGCCGGGGATTTGTTATTATATAAGTAGACAAAAAACGTGTTCGGGCAACTGCCGGGCAGACGTAACCCGAACACGCATTGCACGTGATGTGTGTGAAAAACCGTATTAAATCAAAATACAAAGGAGATAAGAAAAAATGATAGCAATCGGCTGTGACCACGGCGGTCTTAATCTGAAGGGATACATAGAGAAGCTTTTGGAGGATATGGGGCTTGAGTTCAAGGATTTCGGAACATATGATTCCGCGTCCTGCGACTATCCCGACATTGCGGTGAAGGTGTGCGGAAGCGTCACATCGGGCGAATGCGAAAAGGGAATCCTGATTTGCGGAACGGGAATCGGCATGAGCATTGCCGCAAACAAAATTGACGGAATCCGTGCGGCTCATCTGACCGACACCTACAGCGCGAGAATGTCAAAGGAGCATAACAACGCAAATGTCATTTGTCTCGGAGAAAGAATAACGGGCTGCGACCTTGCGGCAGAGATTGTGAAGGCATATCTCGGCGCGTCTTTCGGCGGCGGACGCCATGAAAACAGAGTTAACAAGATTATGGAGCTGGAAAAGTGAAAATGACAAGAAGGGTTAAAATCGGAAATATATATATCGGCGGCGGTGAAAAAATTGCCGTGCAGTCCATGACAACGGCATACACTGCGGACATCGGAAAAACCGTGGCTCAGATCAACACTCTGGCGGACTGCGGCTGTGACATTGTGCGCATTGCAATTCCCGATGAGGACAGCGCAAAAGCCGTTTCCGAAATTAAGGAAAAAATCTCTGTTCCGATTGTTGCGGACATACATTTTGACTACCGTCTTGCGCTCATCTGCATGGAGCGCGGAATTGACAAAATCAGAATCAATCCGGGCAACATCGGCGGTGAGGACAGGGCAAGAGCGGTTGCCGAAGAGGCAAAACGGCGCGGAATCCCGATTCGTATTGGTGTGAACGGCGGCTCGCTTGAAAAGGAAATCCTTGAAAAATACGGCGTGTCAACTCCCGAGGCAATGGTGGAGAGCGCGCGCAGACATGTTGAAATCCTTGAAAAATACGGGTTTTATGACACTGTCATATCAATGAAGTCATCTGATGTGAAAAAGACTGTTGCGGCATACCGTCTTGCAAGCGAGGTCTTTGAATATCCTCTGCATCTCGGCGTGACCGAGGCAGGGACATATAAAAGCGGAATTGTCAAATCGTCAATCGGAATCGGTTCGCTTCTGGCGGACGGAATCGGTGATACAATCCGTGTTTCCCTGACAGACGACCCCGTGCGTGAGGTTGAGGCAGGGAGACTGATTCTGAAATCTCTCGGGCTTTTGAAAACGGGAGTTGAGGTGGTTTCATGTCCGACCTGTGCAAGGTGCAGAATCAACCTCATTCCGATTGCAAAGCAGGTCAGTGAGGCTCTTGAAAATGTTGATATGGACATCAAGGTTGCCGTTATGGGCTGTGTTGTGAACGGACCCGGAGAGGCAAGGGACGCGGACATCGGCGTTGCCGGCGGTGACGGCTGTGCCGTGCTGTTTAAAAAGGGCGTTCCGTCGGGAAAAATTCCCGAGGACAGAATTGTTGAAACTCTTCTCGGCGAGATTGAAAAAATGAAGGAGAATGATTGAGCTTGGCAGGAATCCTGGATATTTTCGACAAGGTGACGGTTCTGGACGGCTTTGCAAAAAAGCTTGAAGCCTGCACCGTTGATGACTTTGTCGTTGATATGAAAAAAAAGTGCATAACGGTCAGGCTTTTGAGCGGCGAGCTGATTTCAAAGCCCGACCTTTTTGAGTTTATTGACATGGCAAAGGCGCAGTATGCGCTTGACGGTCTTGAGATAAATATAAAATATAATAATGTTGAGTTTTCGGAGGAATACTACCGCAATGTGCTTGTGTCGCTTTTCAGGAAAAGCAGCATATGCAAGGCATTTCTGACGTCAAGCTATGCCTCGCTCTGCGGAAATGTTCTCAAAATCGGCAATGTGAAGTGCGGCAGGGAAATTCTCAAAAAGAATAACTGTGAGCGGATTATCAGAGAAATTGTCTCGGAAGAGCTTGGGCTTCCGGTCACGGTTGAGATTGACGCGGATGAAATTGATATGGAAGCCTATAATTCCGAGAAGGAGGAAAGGCTTTCTGAGATAAACAAGCGTATTGCGGCGCAGGCACCGCCGAAAAAGGAAGAGGAAAAAGCGGCTGCGCCGATTGAGGCGGCGGTCGGAGTTGTGTTCGGAAAGGCAATCAGCGAGGAAATCACCCCTATGATTGACCTTCGGGTCGGCATGGGAATCTGTGCCGTTCACGGTGAGGTCATTGACGCGGAGGTGCGCGAGATTAACAAGGACGGCAAGCTTGCATATATTGCCGTCAGGTTCGACATCGGCGACGACAACTGGGCAATCACATGCGAGCTGTTCGGCAAGGCGGACACGGTGAAAAAAGCTGTTCCTGCAATCCGTGAGGGGAACATTCTCACGGTTCGGGGTACATATGAATATAACGAGCGTGCCGACCGCGACCAGATGAAGGTTTTGTCGGTTGAACTGCACGAGAAGCCCTCAATCCGCATGGACAAGGCGGAGGAGAAGCGCGTGGAGCTTCATCTTCACACTAAAATGAGCGCGAAGGACGCAATCACTTCGGCAACAGACCTCATCAACAGAGCGGCAAAATGGGGTCACAGAGCAATTGCAATAACCGACCACGGCGTGGCGCAGGCATTTCCCGAGGCGAACACTGCGGCAGGCAAAATCAAAAAGGGCGGACAGGATTTCAAGGTGCTGTACGGCGTTGAGGGATATTTTGTGAATGACCTTCCCTTGAACGTGAACAGCATTCCGAGGAGCTACACCGATAATTCCTATGTTGTTTTTGACATTGAGACAACGGGGCTTGACCCCGAGAGTGAGATGATAACGGAAATCGGCGCGGTGAAGGTTGTCGGCGGCAGAATTGTCGATTCGTTTGCGCGGCTGGTGAACCCCGGGCGACCGATTCCGCCGAATATATCCGAGCTGACGGGAATCACTGATGATATGGTTGCGGACAAGCCGTCAATTGACGAGGTTCTGCCTCTGTTTCTTGATTTTTGCGGCGACTGTATTGTTGTTGCGCACAATGCAAAATTCGACACAAGCTTCATACGCACACAGGCGGCGCGGCTTGAAAAGGAGTTTTTGAACAAGGTTGAGGACACGCTTGCACTATCGCGCGAGCTGTTCCCCGATGAAAAATCGCACAAGCTGAACGTTGTGGCAAAGCGGCTTGATGTCAGTCTTGAAAACCATCACCGTGCGGTTGACGACGCACAGGCTGCGGCGGATATTTTTGTGAAGCTCATGCAGATTAAGGAGGAGAGGGAGAGAACTCTCGGAAACGAATATACAATTGACACCAACCCCGAGCTTTTGAAAACGCCGTATCATCATATAATCATACTTGCAAAAAATGCGGTCGGACTGAAGAATATGTATAAGCTTATCTCAAAGTCCAACCTGAATTATTTTTATAAAAAGCCGAGAATACCGAAAAGCATTCTTTCAAAATACCGCGAAGGCTTAATCATCGGAAGTGCGTGTGAGCAGGGAGAGCTTTTCAAGGCGATTCGTGACGGAAGACCGCAGGAGGAAATTGAGGAGATTGCATCGTTCTATGATTATCTTGAAATTCAGCCTATCGGAAACAACGAGTTCATGATCAGAAACGGCGTTGTTCCCGACAGGGAAGCACTGCGTGAGCTGAACCGCCGTGTGGTTGAGCTGGGAGAGAAAATGAATATTCCCGTTGCGGCAACCTGTGACGTGCATTTCATGGACCCGAAGGACGAGCTCTACAGGCGCGTTCTTCAGGGTGCTCAGGGCTATGGCGACGCGGATTTGCAGGCACCGCTGTATTTCAGAACAACCGGGGAAATGCTGGAGGAGTTTTCATATCTCGGAGAGGAAAAGGCATATGAGGTTGTTGTGAAAAACACCAACATGATTGCCGATATGATTGAGGACATTCAGCCGGTTAAGAGCGGTTCATATCCGCCGTCAATCGAGAACTGCGAACAGGATTTGTCGGATATGTGCCACGAGTTTGCGCACAAGGTATACGGCGATAAGCTGCCGAGAATTGTTCAGGAGAGAATGGACAGGGAGCTTGGCTGTATACTCGGCTACGGCTATGCGGTTATGTATATGATTGCGCACAAGCTTGTTAAGAAGTCGAACGAGGCGGGATACCTTGTCGGTTCGCGTGGTTCGGTCGGCTCGTCATTTGCGGCATATCTTGCAGGAATAACCGAGGTTAACGCGCTTTGTCCGCACTATATCTGCCCCAATTGCAAGGAAAGCATATTTTTTGAGCACGGGGAGTTTAACATCGGAATTGATATGCCCGACAAGGACTGTCCGAAGTGCGGCACAAAAATGCGCAAGGACGGATTCAACATACCGTTTGAGACCTTCCTTGGCTTCAAGGGCGACAAGGTTCCCGATATTGACCTCAACTTTTCGGGTGAATATCAGGCGACCGCACATAAATATGTTGAGGAGCTGTTCGGCGAGGGATATGTGTTCAAGGCAGGCACAATCGGCACAATCGCCGACAAAACCGCAATCGGATTTTATGCGAGAAAATATTACGAGAAAAAGGGAATCACCCCGACACAAGCAGAGCTGAAAAGGGTTTCAAAGGGTCTTGTTGATGTCAAGCAGACAACGGGTCAGCACCCGGGCGGCGTTATCGTATGCCCAAAAACCATGGACATACACGATTTCTGTCCCGTTCAGCACCCGGCAGACAAAAAGGATTCGGGAATTGTCACAACGCATTTTGACTTCCATTCAATTCATGATAACCTGCTCAAGCTTGACATTCTCGGACATGATGACCCGTCAACAATACGTATGCTTGAAACGCTCACAGGCATTGACGCAAAGGAAATTCCGCTTGACGACCCCGAAACCATGAGCATATTTTCAAGCACGGACGCAATTGGCGTGACGCCGGAGCAAATCAAAAGCAAGGTCGGCACATTCGGCGTGCCGGAGTTCGGAACGTCATTCACAAGACAAATGCTGCTTGACACCCTGCCGACAACGTTCTATGAGCTGGTTCTGATTGCGGGACTGTCTCACGGCACGGACGTTTGGCTCGGCAACGCTCAGGAGCTTATCCGTGCAAAGGTCGCGACGCTTTCGGAGGTTATCGGTGTTCGTGACGATATTATGACATATCTGATTAACAAGGGCTTAGAGCCGGGAATGGCATTCAAGATTATGGAGTTTGTCAGAAAGGGACGCGCGGCAAAGGAGGGTATGCCCGAGGATTTTGAAGCGGCAATGCGTGAGCATGATGTCCCCGACTGGTATATTGCGTCCTGTAAAAAAATTAAATATATGTTCCCGAAGGCGCACGCGGCGGCATATGTCATGATGGGCTTCCGTGTTGCATATTTCAAGGTTCACTATCCCGTGGAATTTTATATTGCATATTACACGGTCCGCGCGGACTTGTTTGACGCGGCAATCATGGCGCAGGGAGACGAGACCCTGCAAAGCGAGATGAGAAAGCTTGAAATGAAGCAGCAGGAGATGAAGCAGCAGCACAAAGACTGGTCGGCAACAGACAAAAGCGTATATACCATATGCGAGATTTGCCATGAGATGTATCAGAGGGGAATCGAGTTTCTGCCTGTTGATATATATAAATCCCATGCATTCAAGTTCAGCCGCGAGGACGGAAAAATCCGTCTGCCGATTAATGCGTTTCAGGGAATCGGAGACGCGGCGGCGCAGAACATTATGGACGCGCGCGAGGAAGGCGAATTTATGTCGGTTGACGACCTCAAAACGCGTGCAAAGCTCACGAAAACCGTCATTGAAACACTCAGCGCAAACGGCTGTCTGAATGGCTTGCCCGAAACAAGCCAGCTGTCGCTGTTTGACGCTATGTAGAATATATTCCGAAACCGAAAGGAGCAGCACAAATGACAATTGCAGAAAGAATTGCAGAAGAATTGAATCTTGCGCAGTGGCAGGTTGACAACACCATTGCGCTTATTGACGAGGGAAACACAATCCCTTTCATATCACGTTACCGCAAGGAGGCAACCGGAGCTCTCAATGACGAGGTTCTCCGCACCTTTGACGAGAGACTGACATACCTTCGCAGTATGGAGGAGAGAAAAGCGGACATAAAGCGCATAATCGAGGAGCAGGGAAAGCTGAACGATGAAATCTCGGCGGCGATTGACAAGGCGCAGAAGCTTGCGGAGCTGGAGGACATATACCGTCCGTTCAGACCAAAACGCCGCACAAGAGCAACAATCGCAAAGGAAAAGGGCTTGGAGCCGCTTGCAATGATTCTATATTTGCAGAACGTGACAGAGGGGACGGCGGAGGAGCTTGCCGCGCCGTATATTAATGAAGAAAAAGAGGTCATGACCGCGGAGGACGCATTCGGCGGCGCAATGGACATCATTGCCGAAACGGTTTCGGACAATGCGGAGCACAGAAAGAAAATCCGTGAGCTGACCGCAAAAACGGGATTTTTAATTTCAAAGGCGGCAACCGAGGAGGATTCGGTATACAGGCTATATTATGACTTTTCCGAGCCTGTCGCAAAAGCAGTTCCGCACAGAATCCTTGCGATTGACCGCGGCGAAAAGGAAAAGCTGCTCTCGGTCTCGATTGAATGCGATGAAGAAAAAATCCTTGCTTATTTGAAGAAAAAGGAAATTATTGGAAATAATTCAATTGCAAGGAGTTATGTTGAGGCGGCGGTTGAGGACGCATATAAAAGGCTGATTCAGCCTGCAATTGAACGTGAAATCAGGAACGAGCTGACGGAGACGGCGCAGGAGCAGGCAATGCAGGTGTTCAAGGTCAACCTTAAAAATCTTCTCATGCAGGCACCGATTCGCGGTCAGGTGGTCATGGGGCTTGATCCGGGCTACAGAACGGGCTGCAAGGTCGGAGTTGTTGATGAGACGGGCAAGGTGCTTGACACGGGAGTTATATATGTCACACATTCCGCGGCGAGAGCGGAGGAGGCAAAGCGTCTTTTGAAGTCCATGATAAGGAAATACGGCGTCACGCTCATTTCAATCGGAAACGGAACTGCTTCAAAGGAGACGGAAATTTTTGCGGCACAGCTCATCAAGGAAATTCCCGAGTGCAATGTCAAATATATAATCACAAATGAGGCAGGCGCGTCGGTATATTCCGCGTCAAAGCTTGCGGCAGAGGAATTTCCTGATTTTGATGTGACGCAGAGGAGCGCGGTTTCAATTGCAAGACGCGTTCAGGATCCTCTTGCGGAGCTTGTCAAGATTGACCCGAAGGCAATTGGTGTGGGACAATATCAGCATGATATGAACCAGAAGCGGCTCGGTGAAACTCTCGGCGGTGTTGTTGAGGATTGCGTGAACAGTGTCGGTGTTGACCTGAACACGGCGTCCGCAAAGCTGCTTGAGGCGGTTTCGGGTGTCAATGCGTCCATTGCAGGCAACATTGTGAAATACCGCGAGAGCGAGGGAAGGTTCACAAGCCGCAGCCAACTGAAAAAGGTTGGCAAGCTCGGACCGAAGGCGTTTCAGCAGTGCGCAGGCTTTTTGAGAATTGCGGACGGCGAAAATGTTCTTGACAACACCTCGGTTCACCCTGAGTCATATTCTGCGGCGAAGGCTCTCATCGGACAGCTCGGATATTCGGAAGATGATGTCCGCAGCAGCGGTTTAAAGGATATTAAGGAAAGAATCAAGGGAGAAAGCTTATCCGCGCTTGCGGAGCAGCTCGGAATCGGTGAGCTGACACTGCGTGACATAATTGATGAGCTTGTGAAGCCGGGCAGAGACCCGAGAGACACGGTTGAGCAGCCCTTGCTCCGTGAGGACGTCATGAGCATGGAGGATCTGAAGCCCGATATGATTCTGACGGGAACGGTCAGAAATGTCATTGATTTCGGTGTGTTTGTTGATATTGGTGTTCATCAGGACGGACTGGTTCACATTTCACAGCTCAGTGACAAGTTTGTCAAGCATCCGACCGATGTTGTTTCAATCGGTGATATTGTTAAGGTTAAGGTTTTGGAGGTTGACATTCCGAAAAAGAGAATTTCCTTGACCATGAGAGGGGTATAGTGTGAAGTCATTTTACAAGAGTTTTTTCATATTGATGATTCCGATGGCTCTCAAGGAGCTGATTGCGGCGTTTATTAATCTTCTTGACAGTGTTATGCTCGGTGAATTTGGAAAAGATGTCATCGCGGCTGTCGGAATTGCAAATCAGTGGTATTTTCTGTTTACGGTTGTTGTTTTCGGAATGTGCGGCGGAGCAGGAGTTTTTGCCGCGCAGTATTGGGGTGCGCGCGATGTTCCGCGAATTAAAAAGGTTCTCGGACTGAACCTGATTCTGGTTGCGTTGGCGTCGGCGGTGTTTGTTTCGGCGGCTATTTTTATTCCCGACAAAATCATTTGGATATTCAGAAAAGACCCCGAAGTGATTGAAGTTGGTGTCAGGTATCTCAGAATTGCAGGCTTTTCATATATCTTTGCCGGGGTGACGTCGGCATATGATATCAGTCTTTGTTGCAGTGAACACCCGAACATTCCGTTTTTGTCGAGGTTTGTCGGCTTGCTTGTGAATCTGTTTCTGAACTGGGTTCTCATAAACGGCAAGCTCGGTTTTCCGTATTTGGGAGTTGAGGGCGCGGCAATTGCGACAATAATCGCAAGGGCGGCAGAACTTATAATCATTCTCGGCGCGGTCTATGGCAAGCGGCTGATTCAGGCGGCAGGACTGCGTGAGCTGTTTGAAATTCCGCGCGGTATGATTGGCGGATATTTCAAGGCGGCTTTGCCTGTCATGATTAATGAGGGTGCTTGGGCACTCGGCGTCACTGCATATTCATGGGTGTTTGCGCAGAACAGCACGGACGCAATGGTTGTGATTACGATTGTTTCAAACATTGAACGTCTTTTGCTTGTGTTCTTCCACGGCGGAGGAAATGCCGCAGGAATCATTGTCGGAAAGCTTGTCGGGGGCGGCGAATATGACTCGGCATATAACATTTCAAAGAGGCTATTTTTTGTTAACATTGCTTTTTCGCTTGCAATATCCGCACTCTTTGTCTGCATTCGTCCGCTGGTTTTGCTGCCGTATAACATCACACCGGAGATATACCGCGAAACGTCAAATATATTGATTCTGACAGCAATTCTGATGAACATAAAAGCAATGACGTTTTTACTGATTGTCGGCGTTTTCAGAAACGGCGGCGACACCAAAAGCGCGGCACTCATAGACATGTTCTCGCTTTGGGGAATCGGTGTTCCGCTTGTGGCAATTGCAGGACTGATATTCAAGATTCCGATTTTCTATCTATACATCATCATGATGGCGGAGGAGGTCATCAAGCTCTCGCTTTGCATTCCTCACTTTCTGAGCAGAAAATGGATTAAAAATCTGGTTTCCGGGAGGTGAAAATGTTTCACGTGAAACATTTTCCGAAAAAAAGTTAAATTTGTGCCTTTTGGATATTGTAATTTTCTAAAAAAGTGCTATAATTATAGAATACAGTGATTATCGGAGGACTTGACATGGGAAAGGTTATTGCAATTGCAAATCAGAAGGGCGGCGTCGGAAAAACGACAACCGCGGTGAATCTGAGTGCGTGTCTCGGGAAAAAGGGAAAGAAAACACTTATAATTGACATTGACCCTCAGGGCAACACAACGAGCGGTCTCGGAGTTAATCCCAGAACAATTGAACAGTCGGTTTATGACTGCATAATTAATGATGTTCCCATGGCGGAGGTCATCACGCGGACGGAGTTTGACAACCTTTGGATTTGTCCGTCAAACATAAATCTTGCGGGCGCGGAGCTTGAGCTTGTCATGAAGGACAACCGCGAATTTGTTCTGAAAAGGGCAATCAGCGAGATTAAGGAGCTGTTTGATTTCATTTTCATTGACTGTCCGCCGTCACTCGGCTTGATAACACTGAATTCTTTCACGGCAACCGATTCAATTCTTGTGCCGATTCAGTGTGAGTATTACGCGCTGGAGGGTCTGAGCCAGCTTACAAACACAATCAAGATGGTGAAAAAGCGGCTGAATCCGAGCCTTGCGATGGAGGGTGTTCTGCTGACAATGTTTGACGCAAGAACAAATCTCTCGATTCAGGTGGTTGACGAAGTGAAGAAATTTTTCGGGAATAAGGTATACGGAACAATAATTCCGCGGAATGTCCGTCTTTCGGAGGCGCCGAGCTTTGGACAGCCTGTCATTGAATATGACAAAAACTCAAGGGGTGCGGAGTGCTATATGGATTTGGCGGACGAGGTAATTGAGAGAAATATATAATCTGATGTCAGCTGCCCGAAACCGATTTTAAAGGGCGGTTTCGGAGTGCTAAGGAAGGTGGAAAACAAATGGCAGAGACAAAGTCAAAGGCAAAAAAGGGTCTCGGCAGAGGTCTCGGAGCTTTTTTTGATAACCCGGGAATTGATGCGGTGGAGGAAAAGACAGCAGAAGGCGGCGGCGGTGTTAAAAAAATTAAAATCCGCGACATTGAGCCGAATCCCGACCAGCCGAGAAAAACATTTGATAAAGAAGCGTTGGAGGTTCTGGCGCAGTCAATTAAAGAGCATGGATTGATTCAGCCGATTCTTGTTAAAAGACAGGAAAACGGAATGTATGTCATCATTGCAGGCGAGCGCAGATGGAGGGCTTCAAAGCTTGCGGGGCTGACGGAAATTCCGTGTGTTGAGGGTGACTATTCCGAGCAGGAGGTCATGGAGCTTGCACTGATTGAGAATTTGCAGAGAGAGGACCTCAACCCGATTGAAGAGGCGGAAGGCTATCTCCGCCTGATTGATTCATTCGGCTTGAAGCAGGAGGAGGTTGCAAGCCGTGTCGGCAAGAGCCGCAGTGCGGTTGCAAATTCCCTCAGACTCAACAATCTGTGTGATGATGTGAAGAAGGCTGTCATTGACGGCGCAATTTCACAGGGTCATGCGAGGGCTCTTCTTGCGGTGACTGACCGTGCAAAGCAAACAGAGCTTGCAGAAAAAATTGAAAAGGAAGGCTTGAACGTTCGTCAGACCGAAAAGCTTGTTTCGGCTCTTCTTGCGGACAAGCCCAAAAAAGCGGCTGCGGAAAAAGATGAAAACATTGAAACCTATTTCAGAGAATTGGAGCAGCGGCTTTCGGGAACGGTCGGCACAAGGGTTCAGATTAAAAACGGAAAAAATAAGGGAAAAATTGAAATTGAATATTACAGCAATGATGACCTTGAAAATATATTGAAAAAACTCGAAAAATGGAAAGAAATGTAAAAATATTGACCTCTTAAAACCTATCTAAAATGCAAAAAACGAAACGCGGCAATGTAACTTTATTAAAAGAGTGCCAAAGCGGTTTTAGGGGCAAAATTTGAGCAATTAAAGATATAGACAAAAACGGCGGTGAAAAAATGAAGAAGGATTACAAAAAATTATACATGTATGCAATCATAATGACGGTGAGTGTTCTTGTCATTGTTCTGATTGCGTGCTTGTCGGAATCGAGAATCGACAGTTATCAGACGGAGTATGAAAATAAGCTTACGGCGCGAAAGACGGAAATTGACGCACTCGAAAAAAAGGTTGCGGAGCTTGAGGACGAAAACAGCGAACTGAAGAAGCAAAACGAGAGCAGCATGACGGCGCAGTCTAAGCTTGACGCGCAGAATCAGATTTTTTCTGATCTGACACAGATTTATATGCTTGCAAAGCAGGGAAAGACTCAGGAGGCAAAGACCGCACTTTCGGCAATTGAAACAGGCGGCTTTGACGATTCGGCACTTGCATATTATGAAATACTGAAGGACATGCTTGAAAAATAAATTTGAAAATTATTAAAACTTGCCGTATGGCGGAATGGAGATATAAAAATGATAGACATTAAAATTCTGAGAAACGAGCCTGAAAAGCTGATTGAGGCGTTGAAGAGAAGAAAGGATACCAAGGTTGACATTGACGGGCTTCTGGCTCTTGACAAAAAACGCCGCGAGCTGCTTTTTGAGGTTGAGCAGATGAAAAACAAGCAGAACACAATCTCAAAGCAGATTCCTGCTATGAAGAAAGAGGGGCGCGACACGGCAGAGGTTTTTGCCGAAATGAAGGTGCTTTCCGATGACATCAAAAAGCTTGATGACGAGGTTAAGGACATTGACGGCAAAATTGAGACAATCATGTATACAATTCCGAACATTGCAAATCCGACCGTTCCGGACGGCGACACCGATGAGGACAACGTTGAGGTGAGACGGTTCATGGAACCCACCAAGTTTGATTTTGAGCCGAAGGCACATTGGGATTTGGGCGAGGATTTGAAGATTCTTGACCCTGCAACCGCGGCAAAAATAACGGGAACGCGTTTCACGGTGTATAAGGGTGCAGGCGCACAGCTTGAAAGAGCTGTTGTGAACTTCTATCTTGACACCCACACAACCAAGAACGGATATAAGGAGATTTTCCCTCCGTTCATGGTTCACAGAACCAGCATGATCGGAACAGGTCAGCTTCCCAAGTTTGAGGAGGACGCGTTCAAGGTTGCAAACACCGATTATTTCCTTGTGCCGACAGCCGAGGTTCCTGTGACGAATATGCACAGAGACGAAATTCTGGACGGCTCAAAGCTGCCGATTAAATATGTCGCATACACAGCCTGCTTCAGAGCCGAGGCAGGAAGTGCGGGCAGAGACACAAGAGGTCTGATTCGCCAGCACCAGTTCAACAAGGTTGAGCTTGTTAAGTTCTCAAAGCCCGAGGAATCATATGCAGAGCTTGAAAAGCTTGTCAACGATGCGGAGTCGGTTCTTCAGCTGCTGAAGCTTCCATACAGAGTTGTGAAAATCTGTATCGGTGATTTGGGCTTCACCGCTGCAATGAAATATGACATTGAGGTTTGGATGCCGAGCTACGGAAGATTTGTTGAAATTTCTTCATGCAGCAATTTTGAGGATTTCCAGGCAAGACGTGCAAACATAAAGTTCAAAAACAGCGTCAAGGATAAGGCACAGCTTGTTCACACACTGAACGGCTCGGGTGTTGCAATCGGCAGAACCGTTGCCGCAATTCTGGAAAACTATCAGAACGCGGACGGCACGGTCACAATCCCCGATGTATTGAAGCCGTATATGCGCGGAATGGAAAAGATAACACCGGAGGACTAAGACAAGTCAAGTTTTCTTCCGCATTTTTTCGGGAAAATAAGGGCTGCATAAAAAGTCAATTGAGACTTTTTATGCAGCCTGTCTTTTTATACCGCGGATAATCCGCAGGCTGTTTTTTTGTGCTGCATAAGATATATCCATAAATGTAAATATATAAATGTGTTTTGTGTCCGCATAAAAAATGAAATCTCATCAATACTAAGAAAAAGATATTCTTAGAAAGAGATGAGATTTGTGGAATACTTCTTAATTTTCATTTCGGGCATGATTTCCTATCCGCTGCTTGAAATTGCATGGCGTGGCTATACGCACATAACAATGTCGTTCGCAGGCGGAATATGTCTGACTGCAATATACTATCTCAGTTGCCGCCGCGCGTATGCAGGGCTTGTGCCGACCGCATTTTTAGGAATGGCTGTCATTTCGGCGGTGGAGCTGGTGTTCGGCTTAATATTCAATGTTGCCGCAGGAATGAACATCTGGGACTATTCCGAAAGACCTGCAAATTTTATGGGGCAGATATGTGCGGAATATATGCTTTTGTGGTTTGCGCTGTGCCTTGCGCTTGTTCCGGCGTGCCGCTTCATTCATCGGCGGTTTGAGACTCTGTAGCGCGGCACAGAGCGGAAAGCTCAGTCAGAACAGGCTCAAAGACAACGCCGTGTTCAATTTTAATGTCGGGATATTTCAGCGTTTCGGCAATTGCTTTTTTGATGAAGTCAACCGAAATCTCTGCCGCACGGCAAAAATCAATGCCCTTCACGAGTGCGCCCGTCAGAACGGCAGCAAAAATGTCGCCCGTTCCGTGAAACGGTCGGTTTACATATCCGCAGTCAATTTCATGGCACACGTCCGCGTCCCTGTCATATACCCCGACGCACATATGATCATCATCGGTCATGACACTTGTAATCGCAACATATTTCGGACCGAGACGTGAAAGCTCTTTCAGATAGTGGCGGAGCTTATCGTGTGTGATGTTTCCCTTGGGATATTCCTCGTCAAGCAAAAGGCACGCCTCCGTCAGATTCGGAGTGATGACGTCTGCGAGAGAGGCAAATTTTTTCATTGAGCACAGAAGATCGTTCATGCGGTCGTAATATACGGTTTCGGCGTCGGACAAAATGTTGTCGCCGAGAACGGGGTCAATGACCGCAAGACCGCCGTTCGCCTTTATGCCGCGGATAAAATCGGACACAAGCTCAATCTGCCGCGCACTGCCCATATATCCCGTGCAGACCGCGTCAAATTTAATTCCGAGCTGCGTCCAGTGTGCAAGGATTTTTTCCATTTCCGTTGTCATATCGAGAAATGTATATTTTTCAAACTTATATGTGTGAGTTGACAAAACGGCGGTCGGAAGAGGGCAGACCTCAAGACCCATTGCGGACATAATCGGCATTGCCTCGGTCAGGGAAACCCTGCCGAAACCCGACAGGTCGTTGACTGCCGCAACACGCGGTATATAGCTTTTTATCATGATGAAAACCTCCTAAGGACAACAGTTCAAAAAGATGGTGTTTTTTTAAGTACAGGGTATATCGGGCTTGGCCCCCGTGCGCCTAAAGCTTGCCGCGGAGCAGTTCCAGCTCCGTTTCGGTCAGCTCGCGCATTTCGCCCTTGGACAAACTTTCGTCAAGGGGAAGTGCGTTCATTTTTATGCGTTTCAGATATACAACCTTTTTTCCGACAGCCTCAAACATTCGCTTGACCTGATGAAACTTTCCTTCGTGAATTGTGACTTCCGCAAAACAGCCGTCCCTTGGCTGAAGCTCGGCAGGAAGTGTGTGATAGCCGTCATCGAGAGTCACACCCTCGGCAAAGGCGGAAATGTCGGAGCTGTCGGGCTTGCGGTCAAGCTCCGCAAGATATTTTTTCGGAACGTGGCTTCTCGGCGAAAGCAGACGGTGGCTCAGCCCGCCGTCATTTGTCAGAATGAGAAGTCCCTCGGTGTCAATGTCAAGCCTGCCAACGGGGTGAAGGCTGAAATGACGGTATTCATCGGGAACAAGCGAAAGAACCGTGGGCAGCCGTCCGTCGCGCGTTGCGGAAATATATCCGTTCGGCTTGTTCAGCATGAGATATACATATTTTTTATATTGAACGCAGCTTCCCGAGACCGTCACGCGGTCGGAGTCCGTGTCAACGGACAGGTCGGCTTTTTTCGCTTGTTCGCCGTTTATGCTGACCGCTCCCGTGCGGATAAGCTTTTTGACCTCGCTGCGAGTGCCGAAACCGCATTCGGCAAGAAATCTGTCAAGTCTCATAATAATCTCCGTTTCGCCGTCATGTGACGGCATGAATAATCGCGATTTTTATCCGCCGCAGACTCAGCCTGTTTTTCATAAAATCGGGAATAATTTCATATATTAATACAGTCGGGAGGGAGAATTATGATATTATTCATCAGAAAACACAGGTTCATTCTTGCGGCATTTGGATTTGCCGCGGTGCTTTTGGTCATCATAATCGGATTGTTCAGCATTGACAACGCAACGAATCAAATGGTGGTTGATTACATTGAGAGTCTTGGCTGGAGGATCAATCCGTCTCCCGTTGAAATTTCACATCTGACAATTCCGCAAAGCTTTGACGCGGTATACAGCACCTATAATGCCGTCCAGACAGGATCGGGATTTGACCTGACGCCGTTCAGGGGCAAAAAGGTTTCGCGCTATTCCTATAAGGTTCTGAACCATCGCGAATCGGCAAAAAGTGAGGTCACAGCGTCTGTTCTGGTCTATGAAAACCGTATTATAGCGGGTGACATATCCTCATCAGCCATGAACGGCTTTATGCACGCGCTCACCGAAACATCAAACATTGCGGCGGATAACTGATATGAGTATATCACAAAAAGCAGAAAAATTCCATAGGAATATAAAAAATATTTTATGTATTTACTTTTGACTGCGATTTTGATATAATAACAGAAGAAACGGTGTATTATTACAGAATGAACGAGGTTAAAACGTAAGATGAACGGTGAGGGAATTTTGAGGTTTGCAAAGAACATCATTTTTCCGCCGCGGTGTGTTTTCTGCGAGAGAATCATGGAGCCGAACACCGTGCGCCGCGTGTGCGGCAAGTGCAGCGGAAAAATCACTCTCTGCTCGGCAGGCGTCTGCTGCCAAAAGTGCGGAAAGCCGATTGTCAGCTTTGCAAAAGAACCGGTTTGCTATTTCTGTCTTGAAAAGAAGCCGAAATATTTCGACAGAATTGCGTCGGTGTTTGAATACAGCGGATATGTGAGAGATTCAATTCTGAGGTATAAGGAGACGGGCAAGGCAAGCTATGCGAAGGAGTTCGGCGAGTGCATGGCAGGCAGGTTCTATGAGGTGTTCGGCGGCACGGAGATTGATGTTATATGTGCCGTGCCGTCACATTCCGACAAAAAGGTGAGGTTCGGCTTTGATCAGGTTGAGCTGCTTTGCCGTGAGCTGGCGGCAGTTTGTGACATTTCCTATCATTCGGGAATCCTTGTGAAAACACGGAAAACTCGGAAACAGCATTCTCTGAACTATGCCGAAAGACAAAAGAATATGACAGACAGCGTCGGAACGAAAAAGCCCGAGGCGGTTGCCGGGAAGTCGGTTCTGCTCATTGATGATGTCTGCACGACAAGGGCAACAATCACCGAATGCAGCCGCGCTCTCAAAAACAGCGGTGCAAAGCATGTATACGGTCTGACGCTTGCCACAACCAAAGGCTGCTGAAAAAAGGATATGCAAAAATCCGCAAAACGATTCTGAAGGTATTTTTTTGCAAAATAAAAGGATTTTTCCGTTTTATGTCGAATATAAAAAGGAGAGTCCTTTTTTTGATGCAGGAAAACAGCGCGGATTTTGCGCTTTTGGGAGGTTATTAAATGGCAACGGAAAACCATGAGGGATTGTTTGACACGTCAAAGCTCAACATAATCCCCGTAGAAATTGAAAAGGAAATGAGGAAATCGTACATTGAATATGCAATGTCGGTTATTGTCGGACGTGCGCTGCCCGATGTGCGTGACGGCTTGAAGCCTGTTCACCGCCGCATTCTGTATGCAATGTATGAGGACGGCTTCACGCCGGAGAAGGAATACAGAAAATGCGCGACCACCGTCGGAAACGTTCTCGGACGTTATCATCCGCACGGTGACGCATCGGTATATGACGCGCTGGTGCGCATGGCGCAGGACTTTGCAATGAGATATCCGACCGTTGACGGTCACGGAAACTTTGGTTCGGTTGACGGTGACCCGCCTGCGGCATACCGTTATACAGAGGCGAGAATGACAAAGCTTTCAATGCGTATGCTGACGGACATTGAAAAGGATACGGTTGATTTCATGCCTAACTTTGATGAGAGGCTGAAGGAGCCTGTTGTTCTGCCGTCACGTTTTCCGCACCTTTTGGTGAACGGTTCAAACGGTATTGCGGTCGGCATGGCAACAAATATTCCGCCGCACAACCTGACCGAGGTCATTGACGGAATTGTTGCAATCATCGACAATCCCGAAATCAGCATTGATGAGCTGATGGAATATATCAAAGGCCCCGATTTCCCGACAGGGGCGCAGATTATGGGTATGAGCGGAATCCGTGCGGCATATCACACGGGCAGAGGAAAAATCCGTATCAGGGCGAAGGCTTCAATTGAGGATTTCAACGAGAACCGCCAGAGAATTATTGTGACGGAGCTTCCTTATATGGTGAACAAGGCAAGGCTGATTGAAAAAATTGCCGAGCTGGTTCATGAAAAGAGAGTTGACGGCATTTCCGATCTGCGTGATGAGTCCGACCGTGACGGTATGCGCATTGTAATTGAAATCAAGCGCGACGCAAACGCAACAATTGTGCTGAATCAGCTGTATAAATATACCCAGCTTGAGGACACGTTCAGCATAATCATGCTTGCACTTGTCAATCAGGTTGAGCCGAAGGTTCTGAATCTCCGTGAGGTTCTGGACAACTATATTGATTTCCAGAAAACGGTCATAATCAGAAGAACACGCTTTGACAAGAAAAAAGCGGAGGCAAGGGCGCACATTCTCGAAGGTCTCAGAATTGCCCTTGACAATATTGATGAAATCATCAGCATAATCAGAAGCAGCTATAACGACGCAAAGGCAAGGCTGATTGAGCGTTTTGAGTTCTCGGACGTTCAGGCGCAGGCGATTCTGGATATGCGCCTTGTCCGCTTGCAGGGCTTGGAGCGCGAGAAGATTGACAATGAATATAACGATTTGATTGCGCTGATTGCACATCTGGACGAAATTCTCGGCAGCGAGCAGAAGGTGCTTGAGCTGCTGAAGGAGGAAATCTGCGAAATCCGCGACAAGTTCGGTGACGAAAGACGCACCTCAATTGAGCCTGTTGCCGATGACATTGACATTGAGGACCTCATTGAGGAGGAGGACAATGTCATAACCATGACAAACCACGGATACATCAAGCGTCTTGCGGCAGACACCTATAAGAGCCAGCGCCGCGGCGGCAAGGGAATCATCGGTATGCAGACCAAGGAGGAGGACTTTGTTGAGACAATGTTTGTTGCCTCAACTCATGCATATATCCTGTTCTTCACCAACACGGGCAGAATGTACCGCATAAAGGCATATGAGATTCCGGAGGCAGGCAGACAGGCAAAGGGTACGGCAATTGTGAATCTTTTGCCGCTTGAAGCAGGCGAGAAGGTTTCGGCGATGATACCGGTGCGTGAATATAAGGAAAATGAATTTCTCATCATGGCAACGCGTGGCGGCATAATCAAAAAGACCGATATTATGGAATATAAAAATGCTCCGAAGGGCGGCAAGATTGCGATTAATCTTGACGAGGGAGATGAGCTCATCAATGTCAGCCTTTCTGACGGCAGCTCGGATATATTCATGGGAACTCACCTCGGAAAGATGATCCGTTTCTCCGAAAGCGATGTGCGTTCACTCGGCAGAGTTTCAAGAGGTGTGCGCGGAATTGCGCTGCGTGAGGGCGACTATGTTGTCGGAATGGGCATTCTTCATGATGACGCAAAGCTTCTGATTGTGAGCGAAAACGGCTACGGCAAAAAGACCGAGACGGACGAATATAAGGTTCAGGGCAGAGGCGGTCAGGGAACGACTTCATATAAAATCAGCGAGGATACGGGCGCGGTTTCGGGCTTCAACCTTGTGTCGCCCGATGATGACGCGATTCTGATTACCTCAGAGGGTGTCATCATCAGAATCGGAACGGAGGAAATCAGCACCCTGAAGAGAGTCACAAAGGGCGTTCGGCTCATGCGTCTCGGAAGCGGAGTCAAGATTGTTTCCGTTGCGATTGCCGCGAAAGAGGACGAAAAAGCAGAGGACGCTGCGGAGGAAGCCGAAAATCCGGAAACCGCGGCGGAAAATGACGGTGAATAATCCCCAAATGTGGATTAGCCTGTTGATAACTCTGTGGATAATGTGGAAACATTGCATAAACAAGGGTTTTTCAGGAGCGGTTTTTCACATATGGCATGTGGAAAACCGGAACGGAGAAATTGCTTTGTGTAATATAATAACATTTGAATAAACGAACGGCAGATTTTTTGTTTAATCGGTACAGTGAAATCCGCGTAACGGAAATAACCCCCGAAAGCCCGTGTTTTCAAGGCTTTTGGGGGTTTTGACAATTGGGGTTTGGACAATATGACTAAAAGAGGTTTTTCAAATTTGTGCAGATAGGCTCTAACATTTTTTGAAAAAGTGTGGTAGAATAAGATAACTTGATTAGATAATAATTTTAGGAGGTCAAATAAATGGCAGGTTTAAGTTTGAGACATTTGGGAAAAACATATCAGGGCGGAGTTGCTGCCGTTCAGGATATCAACCTTGAGATTGAAGATAAAGAATTTATAATTCTTGTCGGACCTTCGGGCTGCGGTAAGTCAACAACCCTCAGAATGATTGCGGGTCTTGAAGAAATCACCGACGGCGAGCTTTACATCGGCGACAAGCTGGTTAATGATGTTGCACCGAAGGACAGAGATATTGCGATGGTTTTCCAGAACTATGCGCTTTATCCGCACATGACCGTTTTTGAGAACATGGCATTTGGTCTGAAGCTCAGAAAGGTTCCGAAGGCAGAAATTAAGAGAAAGGTTGAGGAAGCTGCAAGAATCCTCGACATTGAGCATCTTCTCGACCGCAAGCCGAAGGCTTTGTCGGGCGGTCAGAGACAGCGTGTTGCGCTCGGACGTGCAATTGTCCGTGAGCCGAAGGTGTTCCTGATGGACGAACCTCTTTCAAACCTTGACGCAAAGCTGAGAGTTCAGATGAGAGCGGAAATCGGTAAGCTCCACAAGAGACTGGAGACAACCTTCATCTACGTTACTCATGACCAGACAGAGGCTATGACAATGGGTTCAAGAATCGTTGTTATGAAAGACGGTATCATGCAGCAGTGTGCATCTCCGACGGAGCTGTATGATGAGCCTGTGAACGTATTCGTTGCAGGATTCATCGGAAGCCCGCAGATGAATTTCATAAATGCAACTCTTGAGAAGCGCGCTGACGGCGTATATCTGACAAATTCAGATTTGACAATCAAGCTTCCCGAGGGCAAGGGCGCAAGACCGGAGCTTGCTGAATACTACGGCAAGGAAGTTATAATGGGTATCAGACCTGAGAACATTCATGAGGATGAAGCATATATCAGCTCAATGCCTGATTCGGTTGTTGATGTTGATGTTGACCTGACAGAAATGATGGGTGCAGAAACATTCCTCTATCTGAAGCTTGCAAGCACACCGCTCATCGCTCGTGTTAACCGTCGTACAACGGCACAGCATGGTGATAAGATTAAGGTTGCGTTTGACGCAAACAAGATTCATCTCTTTGACAAAGATACAGAGGGTGCAATTATTCACTAAAAATAAAAAAAATGAAAGCCTTCCTTGAAAAAGGAAGGCTTTTTCCGTGGGGGTGACGCCCCCGCAGCCCCCTTTAAAAGCTTTCTTCTTTATGTAAAGGATTTCCCAAACCCATTTTTAGCGGGAGATTTCCCACGCCCTTTTTACGAGGCGGTGCCTCATGCCTCTTTTAAAAAAAACTTCTTTTTTCTGTGGTGGATTCCCCCACACCTTTTTTATGAGGCGGTGCCTCTCAACCTCTTTTTTATGGGGGCATCGCCCCCAAACCCCCTGCGCGCCGCTGTCAGACTTGTGTCGGCTTAATTGCTCGAACAAAGAATTTTTACCGCCGCACAGATTAAAGCCGCAGTCAGCGGCTTTGCTGTGCTGAAACGCACGCACATTCAATGAAAATGATTGATTTGTGCGTGCGTTTCACGTTGAAAATTCATGTTCTTCGCAAAATCCGACATCAAGCCTTTTGCAAGGCGCGATTTAAAGATATACTCTGTGGACAAAAAGTAAGTGAGCGGAGCGAACAGGGTTCCCAAAAAGCGGAGCAACCAAGCACAGAGCGATTGTCCGACCGAACAGGGAGGACGGAGCATAACCGCTTGCGTTGCGACGATGGCACGGACTGAAAGCGACTGCGTGACCGAACAGGTCAGGCGGAGCAAAAATGTCTGTAGCGCGACGACAAGGCGCGGTTTTTATGTTTTTCTGTGAGGACAAAACGTTTGGTCGGAGGTAACAACAATAATAATAGGGGCGATTCATGAATCGCCCCTATTATTATTCCGTTTTCTCTTCAACTTTTTCTTTTCCCTTGGAAATGAAAATTTCCTCACAATTCTGCTGTGCGCGGATTAAAATATTTCTTGCTTTTTCAACCTTTTCGTTTCCCTCAACATCTTCAATTTCCCAAATTGCGTCAGTGACATCATTAAATAAGCTTAAATACATATCTTTATAGTATGCCGCGACACGTTTTCCTGTTGTTGCCATTTTTCATTTCTCCTTTTGGTAAATTTATTTATGTTGCCGCACACAAGGTATGTTTTTTAATATCCAAAATAAAAAAGTGCGCAGCACAAGGCTACGCACCGAAAAACACATAGCCTCGACTAAATGCTGCGACACACTTTTATATCCGTTTTCAAAATTATTCATAATAATAACGCACGGGATACGAAATCAAAGCCTGTGTTTTTACCAAACACAAAGCCATGCTATATTATTATGATATAAAATTTATACATTTATATATTGAAAACGAAATGTTTTCACAAATATAAAAGTATGTCGCAAAACAATTCTAACATATAATGAGAAAAAAATCAAGAGATAAATTGGAAAAATTTGAGAAAACGCGCCTTGTTATTGGTTATGATGTCGGATTTTGCGAGGAACACGGATTTTTGAC
>CAKSIW010000038.1 GCA_934463175.1 uncultured Clostridia bacterium
CTTTGATTTTATACCCGTTAAGTAGTATTTAGTTTTTCTGAAATATTCTAAAGGGATATTTAAGTGTGTCGCAGCATGAGTCAAAGCTATGTGTTTTTCGGTGCGCAGCCTTGTGTTGCGCACTTTTTTATTTTAGGACGGCAGAAGCCTGTCCCACGAAAGGAATGTTTTATTATGGAATCAGATTTTAAAAAAGACCTCAGGCTTGACCTTATGGCGGACAGTCTTGCGCAAATGATAGGCTCATATCTGCGCTACAGCACCTTTGACGTGAACACCCTCATCAACAGCACGGCAGTTCAGGTTCTGACCGAAATACACGAGGTGCTTGAACAGCCCGATTTGCCTGATTTTGAGGCAGTTGACATGATTGTGTGCATTTTCAATAAGTATAATCTTGATTCGGGCAGGATTCATGAACTGCTTGACTGATTTCGGGCGTGTCAAAAATCGCCCTCACTTTTTGCACTGTCGGTTCAAACATAAAAAGAGGCTGTTTAAAAAGTCAATCTGACTTTTCAAACAGCCCCTTTATCATTTCTCATTTTTCCGACAATCCGCCGTCCGCAATTCTCAGCCCGTTTCCAAAACCGAATGAGCGGCATTGAACGCTTGTATATCCTGTATGAAACTCGGGTGCACGGAACATATTTTTTTCCGCGCCATATGCCCTTCATGACGCCGATGACCAAATCCTCCGTCACACCATATTCAAAAACAAACTGATTGTCTCCGCAGAGCACATATCCGTCATCATTCCGCCCGACAATTCTGTGCAGAACAAACTGCCCGTTTTGCCGCCTGTATAGAATCACGTCGCCCTTCTGCGGTTTCTCCGCCGATTCCAGCACAACACTGTCAACGCCCTGACGAATCAGCGGCAGCATACTCATTCCGCGCGGCTTGAAAACAACCTCTCCGCCTGCGGCGAGCTTCTCCTCAATCAGCGGCAAAAGCACCGCCAGACTGATTTCATTGCTCATGTTCTCAGTGTTATCCATCTATCAGCTCAGCGTCCCTCATTTTTTTCACAAATGCCGCAACGTCCGCCGCCGCGGTTTCCTCATTTGTGTCATATTCCTCCAAAAGTGCCGAAACAAGCGTTTTCTCGTCCGTCTCCTCAGTCATTGCTTTCCAAAGAAAAGCACCCGTCTCGTTCAGATTGATCATTCCGTTGAAATCCAGTGCTGCGTCTCCGACAGGAACAACCACATTATATCCTGCAACATTGCGCAATATATACCCCTCTTTAATCTTCATCTTTCATTCCCCTTTCCAAAATGCCTCATTCGTTCATGCCGCGGTATGCGGTATATGCCGCCTCGTCCTCCATATTGCAGCCCATGCGGAACACCTTTGTTTTCCGCAGCAACCTGTCAAGCAGTGCCAAAAGAGCTGTCATATCATCGCCGTATGCAGGGCGCAGTGTCTGATTCAGAATCGGATATATCGCGTTTCCGGGCGAAAGTCTGCCAATCCAGTTCTGCGGTGCGCGCTCCAGAAAGCATATCCCTCTGAGCGGCACACGCGCATTGCGGTTCTTGTCTGTTTTGCCGCTCCACGGCGTTCCATAGACCCACGCTCCGTCCTCATGCAGTCTTATGACAGGCTTGTCATCGTTTATTATATATGTCCTGTCCTCCCCGAACACCTTTTGCCACAGTGCCGTATGCGTGGACTTTCCCGTTCCGCTCGGTGCGGAAAATAAATATGCATATCCGTCATACGCCACAGCGGAGGCATGAAGCATGAATGCGTCATACGGCAGCAGCTTGGTGCAGAACTCAAAGCCCGTCCAGATATACTCGCACTCCTCTTCCGAAAGGTGCGGCAGCTCCGCGTGCTTCTGCCTGATGAAGCTGTCGGAAAGCCCGATTGAAATCTCGGGCTCACCTTCAAAGCCGCATATATAGTCTTTTGCCTGTTCCTTTATTATACCGTCACGCAGGGTCATTCCAACCTTTATCCCCGCAATCAAATACTTTTCCATAAAGCTCCTTTGAAATCCTATTTTTCCTCTTCGCCTTCAGCCGCATTCTCCGCCTGTTTTTCGGTCTCAGCTCCGTTCGATTCCGCATTGTCATTCACTGTCTCGCCGTTGTCTGTTGCAAGGATTGTTCCGATGTCAACAACACTGTCACGACAGCAATAGATTCTCTTTGCCTCTGCACTGCCACACTCCAGAGTTATGTTCGGCTGAACAACGCGGAGCTCGCCGAACTTGCCCGCAGCCGTCACTGTTTCGCCGCCGCGGATTACAACCTTGCCCGAAAGGTCTGCATTTATGATTTTGACTTCCGCCTTGCCGATTCCATCGCCCAGAACAAGCATTTTATCGCTCTTGATTCCGTCAAGCGTGATTCCGCCGACTCTGACCATGACGTTTCCGTCAGAGGGAACAGTGTTCACCGACGCGTCATCAACATAATATGAAACCAAACGGTTCATGACAGCCGCAAACTCTGCACGCGAAATGTTGCTTTCGGGATTGAGATAGCCGTCAGCACCTGTAACATATCCGTTTGAAATGATTGCCGCAACAGCCTCCTTTGCCCATGAAGCAACAGCCGCGCCGTCCTTATAGTCATTCAGGATTGTTGTGTCAATGTTCTTGTCAAGATTAAGCGAGAAAACTCTTGCGAGAACCACAAAAGCCTCCTGTCTTGTGATCGGGTCATTCGGGTTCAGCTTGTTGTCCGCACCTGTGAACGCGCCCATCGCAACAGCCTTTGCCATTGATGAATAGAACCAGTCCTCTGACTTGACATCCGTGAACGCGGAAATGTCAGCCTCAGAGGACGCCGCACACGCACGCGCCATGATTGTTGCCATCTCGGCTCTTGTCATGTTGTTGTCGGGGTATATATATCCGCCGCTGCCTGTCAGAAGTCCGTTATCAACAGCCGCCTGAAGTGACGCGGTTGCCCAGTTGTCGGGCATGTCGGCGAAATCCGCCGCAAACGCCATCTGCGAGAACGCAAGCAAACATACAGTGATTATTGCAATTATCTTTTTCATTTTATCCTATTCCTTTCGGTTTGTAATATATATTGCTATTATACATTATTTCCGAAACTTTTTCAATCACATTTTTGAATTTTTTTGTTTATGTCATAATTTTCATGATATTACACAAAAAAAAGCCGTCCGAACAGTCATGCTGACTGTTCGGACGGAAATTATATATTCCGCTCAAAGCAGATTTATTCCTGCTTCGCGGCATTCCTCAACCATTTTCTCCGGCCATACGGAGGTCTGAACCTCGCCTATATGCGCCTTGTGCAGCAGGAACATACAAATTCTCGACTGACCGATTCCGCCGCCGATTGTATACGGCAGTCTGCCTGCAAGCAAATCTCTGTGGAACGGCAGGCTTGACCGTTCCTCACATTTTGCCGTTTTCAACTGGCTTTTGAGAGATTCCTCCGAAACGCGGATTCCCATGCTTGACACCTCAAACGGTATGTCAAGCAGTTCATCATAGAAAATCAAATCGCCGTTCAGCTCCCAGTCATCATAGTCGGGTGCTCTGCCGTCGTGTTTTTTGCCTGAGCCGAGATAGTCTCCGATTTTCATGAGGAAAACCGCGCCGCGGCTTTTTGTGATTTCATGCTCACGTTCCTTCGGTGTCAGATCGGGATACATATCCTCCAGCTCCTGTGTTGTCAGAAAGCTCAGCTCCTCGGGAAGTCTCGGTTCAATCTGCGGAAAACGCGAATTGATATATTTTTCGGTCATTTTGAAAACTTCATATATTTTCTTAACCGTCTGCTTCAGCGTTGACAAATTTCTGTCGTTTTTGTCAATGACCTTTTCCCAGTCCCACTGGTCAACATAAATTGAGTGAATGTTGTCGGTTTCTTCATCGCGGCGGATTGCATTCATGTCAGTGTAAAGCCCTTCATCACATGAAAAGCCGTATTCCTTCAGCGCATATCTTTTCCACTTTGCAAGCGAATGAACAATCTGAAGAGTGCGTCCCGTTTCCGCAACGTCAAACGAAACAGGGCGTTCAACGCCGTTCAAGTCGTCATTGAGACCCGTTTCGGGTGCAACAAAAAGCGGCGCGGAAACACGCGTCAAATGCAGCTCGCGTGCAAGGTTTGTTTCAAAATAGTCCTTTGTCGCCTTGATTGCAACCTGTGTGTCACGAAGATTCAGCGACGGGTGGTAATCCTTTGGTTTTATGATTTCAGCCATAATAAGTTTCATTGCCTTTCGTTATTTATAAAATCGGCACGGTGCGCCATATTAAAGAGTATATCACCTTTTCCGAAAAATTACAAGTGAATTTTAATAATTTTTAAAAATTCGGATATACTATACCTATAATTTAATCAGGAGGTGAATTTCTATGGAAAACAGCGGTGTTCTCTGCAATGTCAGCGAGTGTATGCATCATTGCTGCGGCAGCAAGTGCAATCTTGAGAAAATTGAGGTGACAAACGAAAGAACAAGTGCCGATTCAATGTCGGATCCTCATTTCTGCAAGAGCTATGAAAAGAGATAAATAATCATTTGTGCGGCTTTATGACAAAGCCGGAAAAAGACAGCGGCAGATATTCTCCATTCGCGTGAATACCTGCCGTTTTCGTTTTTAATAATATACGTAAAATCCGTTGCCGATTATCTGCTGTGATTCCGAAAAAATTATGAACGCATCGCTGTCAATCGCAAGAATTTTCTGCTGAAATTTCGGAACCTCATGATCCTTCAGCGCGCAAATCAGCATGTCCTTGTGTTCGCTTGTATATCCCCCGACAACATCAACCATGGTCACTCCGCGCGGCGATGTGCTGACAAGCCTTTGGCATATTTCATCGCCCTTTTCCGATATTATGAACGCCAGCTTTGAAATGTTCAGCTTGCGAATCAGCCTGTCAATTGCGGTGCTTGATATGAACAAGGCAAGCGCACCGAGCATTGCAAGGTCAACCGTCCGAAAGCAAATCAGCGACGCTGCAATGACAACCGAATCAATCATCAGAATCGCGCTCCCGATTGACGCCTGCGGAAATGCACACTGAATCAGCCTGCCCACAATGTCCGTTCCGCCCGTGCTTGCGCCGTTCACCAAGGTGAGTGCAATTCCCGTGCCATAGAGTGCCGCACCGAAGATTGACGCCAAAATTGCGTTATCGGTTGCAGGAGGCAGATATGAAAACAGCTGAACCAAAACCGACACCAAGGTTGCAACCGCAAGTGTTTTAAACACAAACTCCTTGCCGAGATAACGCCAGCCGCAAAGCAGCAGCACTGCGTTGATGACGCAGTAGGAAACGCCTGTCGGGATTTTCAGAGTGTAGTATAAGATTGTTGAAGCACCCGACACGCCGCCGTTTACAATCTTGTTCGGCACGAAAAACAGTGCTATTGCGGCAGACAGAATTGTTGCACCGAGAACAATCAGAAAAATTTCTTTCAATCTGTTTTTCATTTGTTTTATCCTCCGTTAATAAGTTTCAGAATATCATTCCATGTTGCAAGAACCATAACTGCCATAAGCAAAATCAAGCCGACAAAATGAACAAGTCCCTCTCTTTCGGGCGGAATCGGCTTGCGGCGCAGAGCCTCAACAAGCACAAAGAAAATCCGTCCGCCGTCCAATGCGGGAATCGGCAGAAGGTTCATCAGTCCGATGTTGACCGATATGAAAGCCGCAAGATATATCAGGCTCACAAAGCCGCCCGTCCGCGCGGTTGTGTTCATTGCGCCGACCACTCCGACAGGTCCCGAGACCTCACTGACCTTTGCCTGACCGCGAAGCAGCATTCCGAGCGACACAAACACAAGCTTTCCCATCCACACTGTCTGGAAAAAGGCTTCTCTCACAACAGTGACAGGGTTCGCATTCTCAATTTTCGGTGTGAAGCCAATCAGATATGCCGGTGTGCCGTCGGTATATTTTGCCTCATACGGCGAAAAAGTGCCGCTCAGCTTTTCGCTGCCGCGCTTTATCACAATATCAAATTTCGCTCCGCCGTTTTGCTGCATTGCAAAATCAATATCGCGCTTGATGTGCACACGTGTGCCGTTTATTGATACAATTCTGTCGCCCTCACGCAGAAAATCCGCAAGGTCGGACTGCTCCATAACGCTGTCAACCTGCGTTCCGGCAATTCCTCCCGAGGAGGTCGCCGCAACAAAAATCAGGCATACCAAAAAACCGAGAATGACATTCATGCCTGCACCCGCAGCGAGAATAACCAGTCTTGCATACCAAGGCTTTGCGGAAAATGAGCCTTCATCTCCGCTCTCGCAGTCCTCGCCCTCCATGCTGCAAAATCCGCCGACGGGAATCGCACGCACGGAATATTTCGTCTCTCCGCGCTGCTTTGAAAAAATTGCGGGACCCATGCCGATTGCAAATTCATGAACCTTCACTCCGAAAATACGCGCACATATGAAATGCCCAAGCTCATGAACAAAAATTATAAGTGAAAACATCAGTATTGCAAATATAATCGTTACCGCCATAACCGAACCGTTCAGCTCCTTTCAGAAAGCTCGCGTCTGACATTTTTGTCTGTCTCTATTATATCCTCAATTGTGGGGTTTGATTTATTCCTAAACCGCGCAAGAGCATTCTCTGCGAAATCCGCAATATCCAAAAACCCGATTTTGTCATGCAGGAATGCGTCAACCGCAACCTCATTTGCAGCATTCAGCACCGTCGGAGCAAGTCCGCCCTCCATTCCTGCCTTCTTTGCCAGTGCAAGACAGCGGAAGGTTTTCTCGTCCGGTTCGGAAAAGGTCAGCTTGCCTATGTCTGTCAGCGAAAGCCGCGCATCGGGTGACGGCATACGCTCGGGATATGTGAAGGCATACTGAATCGGGTGCTTCATTGTCGGCTGCGACAGCTGTGCCATCACGCACAGGTCGCAGAATTCAACCATTGAATGAATGATACTTTCGCGGTGAACAACAACCTCAATGTCCGATATATCAACTCCGAACAGCCATTTTGCCTCAATGATTTCAAGACCCTTGTTCATCAGAGTTGCACTGTCGATTGTGATTTTTGCGCCCATCGACCAGTTTGGGTGTTTGAGTGCCTGTTCTTTTTTCACGGTTTTGAGAAATTCCGTGTCTCTGCCGAAAAACGGTCCGCCGGACGCGGTCAGCAGAATTTTCCTGATTTCACCGTGATTGTTTCCCTCAATGCACTGGAAAATTGCCGAATGCTCGCTGTCAACAGGCAAAAGCCGAACTCCGCGCCGGCGCACCGCATCAGTGAAGAGTCCTCCTGCTGTCACCAATGTTTCCTTGTTTGCAAGGGCAATGTCCTTGCCTGCCTCAATTGCACGCATTGTCGGAACAAGTCCTGCAAAGCCAACAATTGCCGACAAAACCATGTCGCACCCGTCAGCCTCCGCAATTTCACACAACCCCTCTTCGCCGCAAAGCACGCGCACGTCCGTGTCCGCAAGACGCACCAACAAATCCCTGTATGCGTTCTCGTCCGCAGCTGCCGCAAGCCGCGGTCTGTATTTTCGCGCCTGTTCCTCAAGCAGTGCGGCGTTTGAGTTTGCCGCAATTCCCGTCACTCCTATGTCCTTTATTCCCCTCAAATCGTCAACAACAGCCAAAGCCTGTGTTCCGATTGAGCCTGTTGAACCAAGTATTGAAATGTTCACACAATCACACACCTTTTCGCCAAGTAAAAAACGCACCGCCCATTCTGTGCAAGGACAGCGCGTTTTTTTGTCATATTCCGACCGATGTCAAAAACAGATATATCGCCGGCGCAACCAGAATCACGCTGTCGCACCTGTCAAGGATTCCGCCGTGTCCGGGAAACAGCGTTCCATAGTCCTTGATTCCGTATCTGCGTTTGATTATTGACGCCGCAAGGTCTCCCGTCTCCGAAATGACCGCCGCAATAATGCCCAAAAGCGCCAGCCGGGCAAAGCTTATGTCAAGCCCGAAGCTTCTCATGATTAATCCGTATATCATATAGAACAATGCACAGCCGAGAACTCCGCCGATTGCTCCTTCAACCGTTTTTTTCGGGCTGATTTCGGGGCACAGCTTATGTCTCCCGAGAAATATTCCGCTGAAATATGCGCATGAATCGGTGAGAAACGCGCCGATGAACACCAGCCATATATAGAACCGTCCGTGCTCCAGCATTCTTATGTTGATTATGTCTGTCAGAAAATACGGAATGTATATGACGCTCAGAATGAGCATACCCGCGTCAGCCGCCGAAACGTTTTTGTGGTCAGCCAGCATACATATGAAAATTGCCAGCATGAACAGATAGAAAAGCGTCCTGTGAAGCATGACGGGAACACTGTGCGTCTGCTGAATTATGCACGGTGTCAGCGGAATTACGATTGCGGCAATATATCCGATTGCACACAAGGCATGTTTTTCGGAAAGACGCGTTGCCCTGTAGAATTCATTCAGTCCGACAAGCGCAACCGCAATAATTGCTACGGTCACAACATATTTTTCGGACAGCAGGATTGCAACCAGCAGCGGAATGCAAACCAGTGCGGTTATAATTCTTGTTTTCATTTTTCCTACACCCTTCCGAATCTTCTGTTCCTGTGCTGATAGTCAATGATTGCCCTTTCCATGTCCTTCTCCGAAAAATCAGGCCAGTTTATGCTGCTGAACCAGAATTCCGCATATGCCGCCTGCCACAGCATAAAGTTTGACAATCTGCACTCGCCGCTCGGGCGTATAATCAAATCAACCTCGGGGTCATCTTTGGTATACATAAGTCCCGAGAGGTATTCCTCCGTAATATCGCCGATTTCCGCGTCGCCGTGCAGCACATTTTCCGCCGCCTGCCGCGCCGCGGTGCAGATTTCATCTCTGCCGCCGTAGTTCAGCGCAACATTCAGAATGAGTCCCGTGTTTTTTGAAGTGTATTCTTCAGCATAATCAATTGCACGGTTAATTTTGTCCGAAAGCGCGCTTCTGTCGCCGATAACCCTCAAGATGACGTTCGTGCCGCTAAACTGCTCCTCAACCTGCTGAAGATACATATACAGCAAATCCATCAGGGCGTCAACCTCCTTCTGAGGTCTGTTCCAGTTCTCGGTTGAGAACGCATATGCAGTCACGCACTTTATTCCGATTTTATCGCAGTATACAACAATTTTTTTCAGCGTTTCCGCACCTGCGCGATGACCCGCGCTCCTCGGCAGTCCGCGCCGTTTTGCCCAGCGCCCGTTTCCGTCCATGATGATTCCGACATGCTTCGGTATATTCGTCAAATCAAGCGTTTCGGAGGTCTTTTCTTTTCTTTTAAAAAACATAACTCTTATATTTCAGGCGAATCACCTAAACCTCCATGATTTCCTTTTCCTTCTCGCTCACAATACTGTCTATGCTTGACACAAACTTGTCAGTTAGCTTCTGAATTTTTGTTTCAAGATCCTTGAGGTCGTCCTCTGTGATTTCTCCGTCTTTTTTCTGTTTCTTGAAGCCTTCGATTGCGTCACGGCGAACACCGCGGATTGCAACCTTGCATTCCTCGCCGCGCTTTGAAATTCCCTTCACAAGCTCGCGGCGGCGTTCCTCTGTGAGCGGCGGAAAGTTCAGTCTTATGCTCTTTCCGTCGTTGTTCGGAGTGATACCGACATCGGATTTTAAGATTGCCTTTTCAATGTCCGAAAGAATTGACGCGTCCCACGGCTGAATGATGATTGTTCTCGCCTCGGGAACCGCAATTGTTCCAACCTGCTGAATCGGTGTCGGAACACCGTAATATTCAACTGTAACCTTGTCCAGAATTGCGGGGTTTGCACGTCCCGCGCGGATTGCCGCAAGATCGTTTCTGAGCGCGGCAATTGCTTTTTCCATTTTTGCTTCTGCGTTTTTCATATCAAACCTCTCCCATCTTATTTAACTATTGTTCCGATTTCCTCGCCCATCACTGCACGCTTAATGTTTTCGGGGTCGTCAAGACCGAAAACCAGAATCGGAATCCCGTTATCCATACAAAGCGAGGTTGCCGTGGAATCCATAACACCGAGACCGCGGTTAAGCACGTCAATATAGCTGAGGTGGTCAAACTTTGTCGCATTCGGATTGATGTGCGGATCGCTGTCATAAACACCGTCAACCTTCTTGGCAAGAAGAATGATTTCCGCATTGATTTCAGCCGCACGGAGAGCCGCCGTGGTGTCTGTTGAGAAAAACGGATTTCCCGTTCCGCAGGCGAATATGACAACCCTGCCCTTTTCAAGGTGACGCATTGCCTTGAGCCTGATATACGGCTCTGCAATCTGGCGCATTTCAATTGCTGTCTGAACTCTTGTGGGAACTCCCTGATGTTCGAGTGCGTCAAGCAACGCAAGAGAGTTGATCACCGTTGCAAGCATACCCATATGGTCGGCACGCGAACGATCCATTCCCTCGCCCGTTCTTCCTCTCCAGAAATTTCCTCCGCCAACAACAATGGCAACCCTGCACCCAAGCTCTGTGCATTCCTTGATTTTCTGTGCAATTGTTGTGACAGTTTTTGAATCAATTCCGAATCCTTTGTCGCCTGCAAGAGCCTCACCGCTCACCTTCAGCAACACACTTTTGTATTTAAGTGACATTAACCTTCCTCCTGTGTTAATTAGTTTATTAATGAAATCTTTTACTTATTCCGATATATCAATGACGGTTATGGATTCCTCGGGTTCTTCAGGTGCTCCTCCCTCGGGCGTTGTCACCGTCTCGGGAGAGAATCCCGTTCCCGACTGTGCATTGTCCGTTGTCTCCGTCTTTGACTCGCTTTCCGTCTTTGCTGTGTTCTCGTGAGCCGTGCCCGCAGTTGTCTTGTTATCACTCTTTGTCTGACTGCTGTCACTCTTTGATGTGCTGTCATTCTTTGCAGAGCCTGAATCACTCTTGCTTTGAGTGCTGCCGCTCTTTGAAGAGCCGGTCTCGCTCTTTGCTGTGCTTCCGCTGCCCGATGAGCTGCCCGATGAACTGCCGGACGACTTCGGCTGCGACGATGATGCGCGGTATTTATCAAGCGTGGTGTTCAGAAGCTCCACCTCGTCCTCCAGCTTTTGAACCTGAGTTTTCAGCTCCTTGTTTTCCTTTTCCGCAGTGCCGTCACTGACGGGCATAACTGTTATCGGATTGATTATAAAGCTGAACGCCAAAAAGAACGAAACAAAAAACACAGCAATTGTTCCGAAAACAATTCCGATGCCCAGCAGGGTTTTCTTTTTCCTTGGCGACATGGTTTTTTTCTCCTTCATGTTCTATCCGCCTTTCCTGTCCGTTTCAAATAAAATCACTTATAACGTATTATACCATATATTTTTTAACTATTCAAGAGTTTTGCCATAAAAACTTTCACACACTCAAAAAGAGAGAGCCTGCCTCATCAGGCAAGCCCTCTCTTTTTGTTATACACCGCCGTTATGCCTATTTTTCCGCTGAAAAGAATCTTCTGAGAACCGCTGCAAGCTCGGCTCTTGTTGAATTATCCTTCGGGTTTATCGTATTTTCCGTCTTTCCCTTCATCAGACCCGCGCCGACTGCATACTGCATTGGAGGCACCGCATATTCCGAAATGCTGTCAAAGTCCGAATAGGAGAGTATGTTCGTGTCCTCTCCGACAGATACGTTTTCTCCCTTATATTCCGAATATCTGTGTATTATCGCCGCAATCTGTTCTCTCGTGACTGCCGCGTCCGGAGCAAACTCCGCTTCCGAATATCCCTTTACGATTTTCTCGCTTGCCGCCCAGCGAACCGCTTCGGCATAATAGCCGTCGGGGTCAATGTCGGCAAATGTCATCGCATAGTTCACATACGGCTCATTTTCCGCTCTCCACAAAACCGTCACAAGCATTGCGCGCGAAACAATTCCGTTCGGGTCAAACATGTTTCCGCTTATTCCGCGGAACAAGCCGTTCTTCACAGCATATTCCACATCATCACGGAACCAGTCATCATCTCCGACATCTCCAAACGGGTTTTCCCATTTTTCGTCCTGCGCCGTGCCCTTTTTAACCCATTTTGCATAAAGCGTGAAGCTTGCCGTGACCTTTGCGGAAAAATCATATTTTTCGGTCAGTTCACGGTCGGAATACCAGCCTGCGAACTCAAAGCCGACCTTTTCAGGTGCGGAAGGCTCTGTAAGTGTCTCACCCTCATTCACCTTCACACTGTCAATCCGGCTTCCGCCGTTTGTCTCAAAGTCAACCGCAAAGCTCTTTCCGACGGAGCTGCCGCCTCCGCCGCCCGATGAGCCTCCGCCGCCTGCTGCGGCAAAGCTTACGGCAACCGTAACCTCTGTGTCTGTGTCAGCCACCGTATATGACGTTCCCGAAATCACGTTTCCGTTAACCGTAATTGCAGACCTTCTGTAGCCAGAATCAGCAGCTGCCGTAATTGTCAGAACATCTCCGATTTCAACCCCATCGCGGCTTTCAAGAATTGTTCCGTCAGCCTTTTTCACAGTGAAGCTTCCGTGTTCCGCAGCCTGCGCAGTGAACGGAATTCCCGTCTCTGCCGACGCATTGATTGCGACGTCCTTTCTGATTCCCGAAAGCTTAACCGAATAGCTTCCGTCCGTGTTTGCGGTCAGCTCAACCGTATCCGCCGTGTCATCGGCAATCTCAAGATTTTTCAGAGTCATTCCCGATGCAGGCACAACATTAAATTCAGCCGAACCGCCGTCTCTGACAGTTCTCTCCGAATCCGTGCCGTAATCTGCCGGAGTTCTGACAAGCCCCTCCACAGTATACTCCGCCGTATCGCCCGCAATTCTCCACAGCTTCAGGTCACAGAACTCAACCGACACCTCTGTGTTGGCTTTCAGTTCAAAGCTGAGTGTGTTTGAAAGCTCACCGACCGTCTCGCCGTTCACCTTCCACTCCTTGACCATTTTTCCGCTGTCGGGTGCTGCAGTAAATGTCAGAACGCTTCCGAAGTCGCGTCTGTCGGTGACTCCGCGTGTCATTGCAACGCCGTCTGCCGTGCCGCTGACATCTCCGCCGTCCGTTCCCTCTGCAATGTCATATTTAACATCATATTTCGCCGCCGCAATGAACTCCGCACCGACCGTCATATCGGACATCACAGAAACCGTGAACGAGCTTCCCATTCTTCCTGCCGCGTCCTCTGTCCAGCGGCTCAGCATATAACCCGTGTCAGCCGCAGCCGTGAACGTTACCTCCGTTCCCTCGCGCACCTCGCTGACCTCAGCCCCGAGAACCTCTGCACGAACCGAACCGTTCTCCGACGGCACAATTGTGATTCTGCGGGTCGGAATTTCTTCAAAATATACACACACGTTAAGGTCGCTGTCAAGCGATGCAATCTCCGCTGTCAGCTTATCCGCACTGATTACCGCCTCTGCCGGGAGTCCTGTCCATTCTCTCACGCGGCAGCCCTCGGCAGGGCTTGCCGTGAATATCACTCTGCGCGCCGCACCGATTGTGTCTCCGCTGTCAAACGCTCTTCCGTTTGCCGCTGCGGAAATTGTTCCCAATGTCCCGTCATTTGCGGAATATTCAACAAGCTTTCCGTCCTTGACAACGAATTTTGCAACATATGCCGCATTTTCCTCCGCGGTGAAGCTGTAGTCCTCGTTTGCGCCTTCAATCTTTGTACCGTTCTTATACCAGCCCTCAAACTCATAGCCGTAGCTCGGTATTGCCGTGAGGCTGACCGTGCTGCCATGTCTCACCGTCTCGGGCAGACCGCTGACCGTGCCGCCTGTCTCTGCCGACGCCGTTATGTCAAGTTTCTCCTTCTGAAGCTCTGCCGCAACAACAGTGTCATTGCCGTCCGCCGTGAAAACATAGGTCAGCGAATCATATCCTGTCAGAACACTTCCGTTCAGCAGCCAGTTTTTCAGTACGAAATGCGGCTCGGGTGCGAGTGTGAACTCAACCTCAGCACCGATTGTCGGTGTTCCGCCGCTTGTGAACTCCGCACCTGCCGCCTCTGCCGAAAGAGCTCCTCCGTGAGGCTGTGCAAAGAACAGTCTTCCCATGCCTTCCTCAAACTGCACCTTGAAGCTCTTCTCCGCAAGTGCGCCAAGCTCCTCCGCAGTATACGCCAGCGTGCTGCCCAAGCCGTTCTCAACCATGCTGCCGACTGTCCATTCCTTCACGCGGTAGCCCGTGTCTGCTGCCGCAGTGATGGTCACCGCACCGCCTTCATAAACATCAACCGTGCCGACTGTCACACCGATTTCGTTCTGTTCGTATGCAGACATGCCCTTTCTGGACGCAATGACATTGAGTGTGCCGTGAGCCGCTCCTGCCGCTCCGGCCTCGGTGTTTATCACCTCAAAGCTCACCGTGTGCTTTTCAAGCTCTCTGAATGTCACCACAATTGCCGTATCGGTATTTATGTCAGCAAGACTGAGATGTATGCTGTCGCTGTCCTCGGGGCTTGCAAAGCTTATTGCCGTGCCGCCTGCCGTCACACTCTCCGCAACATAGCCAAATTCGGGAATGATGTCGAGTGTGATGTCCGAGCCGAAATCAACATATCCGCCGTCCGAAATCACCGCACCGTCTGTAAAGTCTGCCGTTCCGCGGATTGTCAGGCTTCCGCCTGCGCCGCAGTCAGATGAAATCACGGGTTTTTTCGCAAATACAACTTCAAAATTCAAGTCCGTATTCACATTTTCCGCAGTATAGAAGCGCGTGTCCGTGTTTCCCGTGCCGACAGTGAGTGCAACAGGAACACCGCCAAGCTTTGCCTCCGAGACAATATATCCTCTCTCGGGAACAATCATAAAGGTCACACGGCTGCCGAACTCAACATATGCACCGTTTGCAACATATGTCCCGTCCGAATCCGCGCTCACATTTCCTTCCGCACCTGCAAAGCTCATTGTCACAACAGGCTTCTTTTCAAATACAACCCTGACATCTGCATTTTTGTCAACCGTCAGGCGGAAGGTGTTCACGTCCGCGCCGGTCGCCTCTGCACCGTCAAGCAGCCACTTTTTAACGCGCCAGCCGTCTGCCGCCCGTGCCGTAAATTCAAGAACAACTCCCTGCGGCTGTGTTGTCGGATTTCCCGAAACTGCCGTGCCGCCGCGCGATGCCGAAATGCAGTCTGTCCATGTCTGCGTACTGCCGTCAGCCCATTCCGCACCGTAGGAAATTGTCCTTGTGTTCGGAATGGTGCAGTGAACCGTATAGTCAATGTTATCTCTCAGGTCAAACACAGTATGCTTGTTTGTGCCTCCGACCGTACCTTCGCCGCCCGTCCAGTAGTTCACAAGCACCGTATCGGGCGTTCTGACTTCAATTTCAAGCGTCTGGTGCTTATATGCGGTGTATACAATTCTGCCTTCCGCATTTTCACCGACCCTTGTGCCGTTGACATAGAACTCCGCACTTGAAACAGGGTTTCCGTCTCCGTCAACCGCCGAGAACGAAACCGTCCTTTCCTCCCTTGCGGCAAACAGCGCACGGTAGCTCTCCGATTCAGTCACGTTTGAAACCGTTCTGACATATGACGTATCATTTTTGTCCGTACCGTCTGCCTTGATATATTCCCAAGACGCATCGCAAAGCTTCTGCCAGCCGCAGAGAACATATCCGTCTCCCGGAATCGCCGTCAGTGTCACCGTTCTGCTCATCGGAAGCTCATCGCCCGAATTGAATGAGCGTCCGTCCTCATATGTGCCGACAACGCGTCCGACCGCACCCGTCACGGGAACTCCGCTCTCGTCCGCAGCCTCAAAGCTTATTCTGCTGAGCGAAATCGCAAAGCTGACGCCAACCTCCACATTTTCGCTGATGTCCTCAACCGTGAACACATTGCCGTGTCCGGGATTGCTCATTCCTTCAGGAACAGTCCAGCTTTCAACTCCGAAACCTGCATACGGCTGTGCCGAGAAGGTGACGTCCGCACCGTGAGGCACCTGTGAGCCGCTTTCAACTGTCAGCGGTGTGCTCTTTCCTGACGGGTTGCCATCCTGGTCAAACCTGTCTGTCACATATGTTATGATGACCGTACCGTTCGCAGGCACGTTTGCTTTGACCGTGACCGTGTTTTCGGTCAGGCTGTATACTCCCGAGGTTGCCACCACTGAATATTTTTCCGCAAAGTCCGCAGGAGGGTCAAGCTTGATTTCAATCGGATATTCACCCTTTGTTTTCGCCGTGAATGCGTCCGACTCAACCGTTATGCAGCTGCGCAGACGCTCCTCATCGGCAGCAGTCATACCGTCAATGCTCAGGTCAACTCTTGCGCGTCTTTCCGATTCATCCTCGTTCAGATTGCCCTGCGGAGCATTTGCCGTCACGCTGACCGTTTTCGGCGAAACCGAAACCTCTGCCACCGCCGTCATCAGACCACCGCCGGCAACCCCGCTGTCACTGTCGTCATATTCCGCCGTAATGCGGTATTTACCCGTTGACAAGGGCGTGAAGCGGTCTCCGGAAGCTGTTGAGGTGATGTCTGTCCAAACCTCCTTGCCGCTGCTGTCCTTGCCAAGCTTTTTAACAGAATAGGTGCAGCCGTTCACGTTTTCATGCGCTCCCGATTTGTTAATTACCGTCGGTCTCAGCGCAAGGCTCTCGCCGTATGTCATGCTTCCGCCGCTTATGCTCAGAACATTCCTGTTCGGGTCATATGCATTGATTGTCAGCTTTTCCGATGCGCTGCTGCTGAAAATTCCCGAGCCTGCATAAACTGCCGTTATGTCATATACTCCCGAATCGGGGAAACGGTAGTCCGCCGTCCACTTTCCGTCTGCTGCATTATATGAGCCCTCAGCCGAATCGGTCGAACCCTCCGATCTGCTGAAGATTCTGAAATATACCTTTCCGTCCGAAATTCCGCCGTTCATTCTGTCGGCAACACTTGCGGAGAGAGTGATTTTTTCGCCCTCTTCAATCACGGATTTCGGTGTGGAAACTGTTTCCGTTTTCAAAACCTTCATCTCGGAAAATTCATCTGCCCTGTATTGCGTACCGCCTATCGTCAGAAGATCCCTCTGGGAATCGAAGGTATATTCATCAAAGCCGCCTCCGGATTTTTTCCTGAAATATTCCGTCACCGTCTCAAGGCTTGTGCTGCCGTCCTCGCCCGTCACGGTCTTTTGATATGTCAGCGCATAAATATATCCGCCCGATGGAATTTCCGCATATGCGGTTGTGCAGCTGTTTCCGTTAATTGTCACAGCCGCCACGGTCTCAGGCACTGCCTTTGTCTCAACCGTGCTGCCGTCGGACGCGGCAAAAACATATCTCGACTCAACCGACAGAGGCTTTGAGGTATCAGGGCTGTAATTCGTTCCCGACACCGCGGTTTCATAATATGCTCTGCTGCCCGATTCATTCTCCGTCAGCCAGATATACGGCTTTGAATACGCATATGACGTCTGTCCGCTTTCCGCATCCGTTGTCTCGGTTTCGTTCAAACCGAGCTGTTTATATTTCGCACTCGCTGTGCTATACTCCGAAACCGTCCAAACCTCCTGATTGTCATAGGTGATTTCGGTTTTTTCATTATTGGCTTTAACGCGCGCACCGCTGCTCAGTGCCGTTCCGCCGCCGTTTGTCACCGTCAGGCTTGTGCTGCTTTCCGAAAGCCCGATTGTCAGAGTTACGCTCTTGGTTTTCAGAACCCTTGTGCCCTGATAAACCGTGCAGTAGTATCTGCTGCCGTCCATTGTCTCATCAACCGTCAGGCGCAGCTCACTTGTGTTTGAACCGATTTTCTCCCATTGTCTGTCCTCGCTGCTGTAGACATACCACTGGTATCTGATCGGCTCGGACGATGTGGCTCTCGCCTTCACCGTGAATGCCGCTTCGGTTCCTGCGGCAGCCTGAGTGTCACGCGGCTGCTCCGTGATTGCAAATTCGCCGTTTCCGTCCGAAAGCGTTTTTCCCGACACCTGCGGACTCGGAAGGCTTCTCGCGCCGTATGCGTCCGATGCTCTGACCGCAAAGGTATATGACATTCCCGGGTCAAGCCCCTTCACGTCATATGAAACAACTCCGCCGTCCGCCGCCGTTCCGGGAACATTCGCAAGCAAAAGCTCCTCACCCTCGGAGGTTATGAACGACAGCTCATATGACGCCGCCTCGGGCGATTCGTCCCATTCTATCGTCATTTCGTTCCTGCCTATGTCGGTGATTGCCGCATTCTTCGGCGTTGTCGGCGGACGCTTCACGTTTGACGTGCGGTATCCGATTACGACAATGTCCTCACCGTTAAATTTTATTGTTGAATATCCAAGCTGCCATGTGAACCCGAAATCGGTCACACCCTCGGGCAGATTGTCAACAGTACCTGTGTATGCAATGCCGTCCATGTTGCTGAACACACCGCCCACGGTCGCTGTCATTGACTGCACAACTCCAGCCTTGACGTTGTTTCCGAGAAAGCCTGCTCCGCCGCCTGCCTTGAGGCTCTCCTCAACGCCCACGGCAAAGTTATAGTCATGCGACTCCTCCTCGGTCTTGCTGACAGTGATAATTGCACCGTTGCCCTTTCCCGAGTTTGCCAGTCCGTGAGGCTCTCCGATTTTCTTAAATTCTCCTTTTCCCCACGACGTATATGACGAAGGGTTGCCCGGTGTGCTTTTCAGCACGTTTCCGCGTATTGTCTCCAGTCCGCTGTACTGCGCCGCAATTTCGTCATATTTATCAACAGGCACAATCACAGTGACAGGCGTCATCGGCTCTTCAATGATGACCGGTGCGCTTTTTTTGTTGCTGCCAACATTCACGCCGTCATAGACATATCTGTGAATCGGCACGGTATACATGACAACATAATCGTCACCGACTCCGCCGGCATATTCCACCTCAGTGGAATTTGTCCATGCCGACTGGTGTTCAAAGCTCGCAACAGCCGAAACTGACGCTTCAAACTCTGCTGCGCCGCCGAGCGACACCTCCTCGGAGGTGTAAACGCCAAGCGACATTTCAAGGCTCGCGCTGACACCTGCGGTGTCCGATTCGCTCTTGCCGTATGCCGTTGCGCCGTTGTTGAGATAGTCGTCATATACGTCCGCAACGTCCTCAAAATACGGTGCCGACTGCAAAATCGCCTGCACCTCGGGCTTTGAATAATAGGTCTCGCTGCCCCTGAAGCGCAGAAGCATTGAATCATTGTCAACATCGGGCGCACTCAGCGTCAGATATGTACCCTCTCTTGATTTGTCGGTGCGGTTGTAATAGGTTGTTCCCTGGTTTATGACCCCCTCGCAGTTTCTGTAAACATTTCCGTTGTTGTCCGCACAGATATATGCAATCTGGAACCAGTAGTGATCCGAACCTTTCTCTTTCTGCCCGACAACCGCAATCAGCTGTTCACGTCTGCCGATGTCCTGCTTTGTGAAGTTTCCCGTGACAATCTCCGAAATCCAGATCTGATCCTTGTCGGTCTTTTCGTTTGCGTTGTTTCTCTGGTCGGAAATATAGTCAATGGTTGTGCCGTCAGCAATAAACGACGCTCCGTCATAGCGGTACAGCCTGTCAAAAACAAACAGTCTTTCGCCGCAGCTTCCGTCCGTCTCGCCGTACATGTTGAATGCCGCAAGCCCGATCGGGGAGGTATATTTGTCACCGCGCTGCGCTGTCATCATTGAATTGAAATTCTCTGTGAGCTTCTGAATTGAACCTGTCTCATATTTTTTTGAGCTGTGGTTATATGTGACGGTCAGAAGTGCCATTTTGTTCTCCGCTCTGATGATCTCTGCTGTCGTGTTGTCAGCCGCCCTTCCGCCGAAAATCAGAATGGGTCTGCCGCTGCCCGTGAAATCGCCTGCCGCGGAGTCTGCCGCACGCATATGGAACTCACCGTTATACAGCGGAATTTTTGCCTGCTGCGTGAGCTTGCTGCCCGTGCTGCTGTAGATATAACCATATGACAAGTCGCGGTATTTCATCAGTGACGCACCGCGCGGATCGGAAACCGTTATGACAAGCTCATCGGCATTGTTTTTGTCAAGGTCTGCTGCCGTGAGCGTCACCGCTGCCGCGCGCTTCACCTTCTGGTCGGTGTCGTCACCGCTTTTTTCAATTCCCGTGTCGGTGTATATATCGGTAATCTCCTGAAGCTTGTAAAGCCCCAAGCCGCGCAGCTTATATATGATGACCTTATTGTTTGCCGCATACACCGCAATCTCGTCCGCGCCGTCGCCGTCAAAGTCGCCTGCCGCAATGTCAAGCAGAGCGTTATAGTCCATCGGATAGAAATAGCCGCTCTCGTTGAGCGCTGAGGTCAAGCCGACATTCTCCACGGTGTAGGTCGTGGTCGATTTGCTTTGTCCCTCATTCATAAAACGGGTCAGCTCAAGCGAGATTTTCTGCGAGCTTCTCTTGCTGTCCGAGTTTTTTATGTAAAGCGTTGCAACATTTGAATCTCTGCCGCTTCCCGAGTTATACGCAGCAGATTTGGCATATGCACGCGTCTGGTGTTTGTTTTCACTGCTGACCGCGCGGTTCAGCTCACTCCCTCCGAGCATACCCATGCCATAGCCGTTGTCCTCATTGAGCTTTGCCCAGTCGCCGTTTCTATACTGTCCGTATCTCTTATATGCGCCTCTTTCCTTTTTGCCTGTGCTGCGGTTGTAAAGTGATACGCCGCTGCGCAGAATCTGACCGTAGTTGCTGCTTCCGTTATAGTTGAAATACAGCTCCTTTTTCGGCATCAGCACGGTGTTTCCCGTTCCGAAAAACGACTCGCCGCTGTCCTGTGCGTCAAGGTTGGTGAAACCGAGTCCCTCGAATGCCGCACGGTCAATGCTGCTCTTTTCATTTTCCTGCACAGCCGCACTCTCAGCCGCCGCAGGCACAACCGACACAGGTGCTGCGCCGAGCAGCATGAATGCCGCTGTCAGAAAACTCAAAATCCTTTTTTTCATTGTCTGATCCTCCCGTTGAATTTTTTCATTTATATAATATGCAGCCTTTCGGCTGTTGTCTTTGCCTCGCTCCGTCGGCTTGCGCCAAGCTTTTGCAGAATATGGCTGACATGGCTTTTCACCGTTGCAAGCCGAATGTCCAGTATCTCGCCTATCTCTGAATTGCTTTTATCTGCACATATGAGCCTGAGAACCTGCATTTCCGCATCGGTCAGCTTCTCCACCGGCTTTGCCGCAGGCTTCATAAAATCAGGATAGAAAACCGCCTGTCCCCGTGCCGCCTTTGTCACCCGTCCCAAAAACTCAGTTTTATCACAGGCTGCAAGCAGCGGCAGCAGTGCCGCGCCGTAGACGCTCAGTGTGCGGACAAAGCCGAACCGCTCCGCAATTTTCACCGCACGCCTCACATCGTCCTTCCAATCCCCGTCTCCGCGGCGCAGCTTTGCCGCCGCTGTCAGAATTTTAAGGTGTATTGTGTCGATATGACGGCTGCACTGCACGCAATACGGTTCAAGCGGCGAAAGCGTGAGAAGTGCCGCTTCCTCATTTCCCAAGGCAAGCTCCGTCATTGCCTCAGTGAAATATAGATACCTCTTCAGCACCTTCAGACACGCCGCGTCCCTCGGTGCTTTTGTGCGATACCATTCTTCCGCATATGCCAAATCTCCGCTGTGAAGTGCAATACGGCACAGCATTGCATCAATGTTTGCCATGAACCGTGTCATTCCGCTTTCCTCAAACCTTCCGCGCAGGGCGGTCAAGGTGTTTTTTGCGTCCTCCGCACGTCCTGAATCAAGCTGACTGCGCACAAGCAGCCCGACAATTGCAAATTCAATGTCCGGTGTTCCCTTTGCCTGAACCTCGCTCAGTCTTGCAACCAACGCAAGCATACGGCTTGAAATGTCCTCCCCCTTTTCAAACTTGCTCTCCGCAATCGCACATTCGGGAAGTGCAACGCCGTCGCTGCCCAGAATCGCCGTCACGGGTATTCTCATGGTTGAATACAGCAAATCATCAATGCGGCTCCAGTCGGAAAAGTCCTTTCCGCCGTTCATAATGCTCGGAAGCGCGCTTGTCACCGAGAACGGCGGCAGGCTTATTTCTCTTTCGGAAAGCAATCCGAATGCCGCGCGTATTGTGTCGGCAAGCCCCGTCACCCCTCGCTGCGGGAGCGCAATGCTCAGCCATGTTAAGCGGCTTTTTGCCTCCTTCGCCGCGGCATCTGATTTTTTCCTCACCGCCGCAAATTCTTCAAGCTCACGATACCACTTTTCCGATGTGTCATAGTCATTTCGGAGCGCACACAGCATGCTCATTCCCTGCATGAGCGAAGGACTCTCCCTGATTATCGAGTCGGGAAGCGAACGGTAATACCGCTCCATTTCCTCATAGTGTCCCATGCCCGGGTGAAGGTGCGTTGCACGTATCAGCAGCTCCGACATTTTTTCCTTTTCTCCGCTTTTGGAATAGTATTCAAGTGCCTTTGCATAGTCCTCATGCAGCTCGCAGAACAAAGCACCGCGGCTGTATAGGGCGCGCCGCTGTTCATCTGTATATTCCCGTTCCTGCTCCCACATCAGAAAGCTCCGGAACACGGGCCAGAAATGAAATTTGTCCGTTCCGTCAAACACAAGCATACTTGTGTCGCTTTGAAGCCGCGCAAGAAGCTTTCCCGCTCCCGCATCGCCGCTGACCATTTTTGCAAGCTCCGTACTGAAGCTTTCAAACGGTGCAAGCTCAAGCAGAAACCGTCTTGCAGGCAGTTCAAAACGTCTGAAAATCATTTCATCATAATATGAATACATCTCATGCGTGACAACTCCCAAAAGCCCGTCTCCGTATGTCTCGCCGCATTTCATATGCTCCGCAAGAATTGCAAGTGCAAGCGGATAACCCATTATGTCCTTCATCACAGCATTCAGCTCTGTCTCGGAAAGTGTCAGACCGTTCTCAGCAAAGAAACGTGCTGTCTCGTCCCTGCCGAGAAACATCTCCTCCGTTTCAACCGTGATCAGGATTCCCGACAGGCGGAACGGAATCAGCCAGCCCGAAAGCTTTCCTCTCGTAAGGAGCATGAATCGTCTGTGAGGATTGCTCCGAATCAGCTCGCAAAGCATTTGCCGTTCCTCGATGTTTTGCAAAAGCTGCAACTCATCAACAAGAAGAATTTCCCACTTTTCGTCTGAGAAGAGAAACTTGAAATCAATCCTGTCCGCCGCCGTTCTGTGAACGCGCTCATGTCTGTCCGCCAAAAGAGCCTCCGCCAATGCTGTTTTTCCGAATCCGCACGGCGCACGCAGCAGCATAACCCTGCCGTTTTCCATAAACATACGAAATTTCTCGGCAATTTCGTCCTTAATTATAATCGGATTGTTCAGCAAGAGCACCCCCTTTATCGCATAATTTTTCATTATATGTTAATTATATCAGTTTATGCTTCATTTGTCATCATTCCAAAGTATGATTCAGATAAATTTTTTACCGGTATGAAAAAACATTAAGCAAAGAAATCGGGTATCTGTTCACCAAGGACTTTTTTATTTTTATAAAATCCTGCCGGCAAATTAACGATTATTTATAAAATCTATTGAAAAAATCAATTTGATATGATACAATATCATTGTCACATAAATTTTAATAATTTTTAATTTGGTAGTATTTTGCAAATGGGGGTATTGTACCCTTTTTTAGACTTGCTCAATCAACTGAATTAGGCAAAAATGCAAGCTTCATTTGATTGAGTGAGATACTTCCATTCTATTAAAATTTGTGTGACAACAATCGAAGTTTGCATTTTTCGGTGTGCAGCTTCGATGGTTGCACACTTTTTTAATTTGTAATAAAATAGAGGAGGATTTGATTTTTGTTCTGCAAATTGAAAAATGTGTACTGTAATTTTAAAATGGAGGAATGAAAATTGAAAAAAACATTAAAAGGTTATTTGGCAGGATTTATAAGTGCTGTTGTATTGGTAAGCGGTGCTGCACATGCAGCAAATACAACAACACTTTACGATGTAATTGCAAACGGAATCAAGATTGTCATTGACGGCAAGGAAGTTATTCCGACAGACGCAAACGGCAATAAGGTTGAACCGATTATTTATAACGGTACTACATATTTGCCTGTACGAGCCGTCGCAAACGCATTTGGTAAAGCTGTTTATTGGGACGGACCGAATTATATTGTATATCTCGGTGATATGGGCGGCAAATTGGAATATCCGACACTTATGTTGAAAAACGCTAAAAACATAGGAAATAGCCAAAATTGGATTAACGAATTAGAAGGGGAAACACTAATAGATAACTATGGAAATACATATAGTAATGGTTTGTGGATTTGCGGAAGATTTGGAGAAAAAAATATACAAACATTGTTAAGTGAAAAATACTCTCGATTTAAGGCTACTTTATATGTATCACAAGACTATATAATTGACAGACCAGTTTCAATAACAATTGAGGCAGACGGATACGAAATATATAGTTCTCCACAATTCACAAAAACTTCTCGACCTGTTTATGTAGATATAGATGTAACTGGTTATAATGATTTTAAAATAATTTGCAAAACAGAATATAGTGAATCTTATAATTGGCAATGTCAAGGATTATGTATAGGAAATGCAGGCTTTTATCAATAAAAGACAGAAAAAACGGGCAGTCAGGAGTAAAGGGCGTGTGAGATTTTTTCTGTAAATTAGATTTTTCTATGACAAAATATCGGTTTTTAGTGGGCAGGATAGCTGAG
>CAKSIW010000039.1 GCA_934463175.1 uncultured Clostridia bacterium
CACGGCACAAGACACCTGCCGCCTTCAAGCTTTTGGTGATAATATGAGCCGTTGTGTCCGAATATTGCGATTATATCACCGCTCCATTCCTCCGACATGATGAAACTCGCGGTCAGATAGTTCCTGCTGTCCGCCACCGGCGAAAAGCTGTCTATCCTCGTTATCGTCTGGTGCTCTGTGTTGAATTTTAGCATTTCTCTTCCTCCTTATATTTTTCAGGAAAGCCGTATTACGTTATCAACCAGTGTTCCAAATACGGATACGGTAACAGTGCAGGAATGAGTGGAATTAGCAGTACCGCTTCCTGAATATCGCTGGATAAGTTTTACCTGAAATTTGTCTCCGGGTTCAAACGTCAAAGAATTTGTCTCGACAAAGTACCTGTTGGAATCATCTTGTCCGTTATTAATATCCGAGTATAACAAACCAAAGTTTGTGGTTTCGTTTCCGTTCACATCAATCAGTTTTCCGTTTTTGTAGAAGTAAACTTGCAGCCCATATGTGTTGGATACATTTCCTGAAGCGACTCTCAGTTTTGTTGTACCAGGGCATAAAAACTGCATAACAGGCGTTTCAAGAGTTTCAGAAAACTTAAACGCGGAATTGTCAATAGGATTCAGGTAAACATCGTCAGATGACTGCAATGCTTTTTGATATGCAATGCGTTCGTCTAAGGGCATGAAATTTTCCGTCCCTAAAGAACTGTTAAGTGCTTTCTTGATTTCTTTCCAAATACTCATTATATCAACACCTCCGATATACTTCCGTCCGAATTGAACGTTGTCTTTTTTGAAATTGTTTTTTCTCCCGTAAAGGTTTCCGTTATACTCCCGTCATCATTGAAAACGGTATGCAGGGTGTGTCCGAGCGCATTCGTTTCCGTTATGCTGCCGTCGGCGTTGAATACCGTTTCCATTGCTTCAAAGCCTTGAAGTGCCATCATGTTCGTTCTGTTAATCGGCGTTCCTGAAGCCGCCGCCGTTTTGTCAATAAATTCCGTCATAAATCATTCTCCTCTCCGCAGTTAAATGTTCCGCATTCTCTGAAACGTTTCCTTGCGTCGCCAAGCATATTCCAAAGGTCTGCAAGCAGCTTTTCAATGCCGTTTGCTGTCTCATATGTCATGCCTTGATATGATTCGGGAATGTCCGGTGTGTCGTCATACACAAAAAAAGCCGATTTCAAAGCGGAAAGATTTGTTCTTATCCGCTCCAAATCAGCATTTGCGCGCACAAAACCGCCGCATTCCCAATCCGTTCTCACATTGCAGCTTTGCCGATATGCCAAGCTGTTCAGCGCGTCCGATATTGCTTTGATATTTCCCTCAATCCGATTGAGGTCGGAGACATTAATATACCCCTTTGATGTTTTCAGCCGCACATCATCACCCGTTCTGTCATATACAAAAATCATTTCATTCAAGCTTTATCACCGCCTGCCCTATGAGTTTATTATACAAGCTGAGGTCAAGGCCTATTATTCGTGCATAAACGTCACCGTCATAGGCTGTCGGATATTTAACCCTGTCGCCCGTGCGTTCTCCGTTCGCAAGAACAAGCTTTGTCCCGATTGTTCTGTTTGCCATGTAATGGCTGTATACCCTGTTTAAAATTTCCTCTGAATTGTCCTTGTTAATCAAGCCCGCATTGTCAACCCTGACACAGTTTTCGGCTGTTCCCGACAGCACGTCGGGATTTGTCTTTGTTTTCACGCTTGCAGTGTCCTTATACTCGCAGCCGCGCAGAACCACTGTCGCACCCGTTCCGGTCAGCACGGCAAAATTCACGCCGCTTTCCTTTATGCTGCCGCCCGTAACGGTTAGACTGCCGTGCGGTGCAGAAAAATATACCGTTGTTTCGCCGCTTAAAGCTTCATTATAAAGCTCTGTTTGTTCCGCAGTGAGGGTATATGAATGCTCAGTCACTTCAACCTTTGTGTATATGTCACCGATTTCACAGCTTTCACCCTGAAAAATATTCTTTTTGTCAATGACGTGTGTGTCACCGCTTAGCTTTTTGATTTCAACCTTGTCACTTCTGCTTGTGTCCGCCGCTCTGCCAATGACAAACAGCAGTTGTCCGAGAGCTTCACGCCGTGTGCATACGGGAATATATCCTTTGACGGAAACACTTTGCAAATCACTCTCTGCGGAATATGGAATGTCTCCCATGATTTCTGCGAGAACCGCAGCGGCGTCTGTGTCATAAAGTCCGCCTCTGAACCGCATTTTGTCAAGCAGTCCGATGTAGTCCTCGGCAGATACGTCATATTTTCGCTCGGACATTCTTTTTGCGGTTTCGGTAAAAAAACAGCCCATTAGCTTATCATTCCGATACACCTTAAACGGCTGCTTTTTCTGAAACGCAAACGCAGTGTTGTCCTTGCTGCACAGAGAAAAATCAAGCGTGTTTATGCTTAAGTCCTCGCTTATCGGTGAAATCCCTTCAAGGAGCTGAACACTTTCAAGCTCTCTGCCCTCAAAAACTCGTATTGCGCCGTCGTCAACGGCAAACAGTTTTAAGTATCTGTCTTTTTTGTTCATTGCGCGGAAGGTCACAACCATTTTATTAAACGCGGCAACGCTCTGTTCGCAGAAATATATTGTGCTGTTCGGTTCATAGTCTCGGTCTGCCGCAAGTGTGCTGTCATTATACCATTTGACGTTGAGCGAGCGGCAATAGTCACCGCAATGGGTGTCGAAGGTAAATGTCACGCCTATCGTTTTGTGTTTACCCGAGAAAACTCTTGTGAGGGTCGGCGTTTGTCCGTCAGAAAACGCCCCATCCTCGCCGCTCAGATATTTCCCCCATATGCCAAGCTTTGCGCTCACTGTATCATCGGGAAATCCTCCGAAGCTGCCGTCAAGCAACCATCTGTCAGTTTCAACTGTTGCATAGTTCCCGACCGTGTTCTCCGACTTTAAATCATCAGGTTTGACAAAATCCTGCACACGTTCCGCACTTGGGGTGCTGTCCGCTTTGGCGTCGGGGGAAATATCGCTGTATATGATTTTAATGCTCATGGTGTTATCTGCGCCTCCATAGGGACAAAGTTTATCTCCAATTCCTTCCAGTATATTGTGCCGTTGCTGCGATCAATTCTCTCAACCTCTCTCTGACCGTTTGTCGCGTATGCCTCATATTCAATGGTTTCCTGATTGTGTGCAATTTTGATGTTCACGCTTTCGTACGGCTGCATTAGGTGTGTGCAGAGGCTGTCATATTCGGCGAAATTATCACCCTTGCGCCTGAATTTGACCTTGTGACCGATAAATGTTCCGATGACGTCGCGAATCATTCTGCCGTTTGCAATCGCCCTGCCCGAATTATCGGTGTCGGTTACGTTGAAATATTCCTGAATGGAATCGACATACACATCATATGCTTTGCCGTCAATTATGCAATAGTCCATTTTTTACTCCTTTCCGAAAATATGCATAAAAAAAGTGCCTGACCTGTGAGTCGGCACTCTACTGATGTTTGTCTTGACAAGGGACGGCGCAGTGTTGTATAATACATGTTGCAGATAATTGGTTTATTGAGGACGGTTGACACTCCCTGACGAAAGGGGGTGGTGCTTATGAAATACATAATACGGATATTATTTTGTATTATAATAGCCCTTATGGTTTTCACTATAAAAGCAAACTAACCGCCCTCCTGACATGAGCTGCGGTTAGTTTTTAACTTCTCTCAGGTCAACCGTTCAAGACGGTAAACCCTTTATCTGCTTTTATTATATACCGCTGCAACGCATTTGTCAAGTGGTTTTCACAAGCTTTGTTCCGCGGCGGCGTGTTTCCCTGTCGAAATCGTCCATTGTAGCTCTTGCAAACTCTCTTCCGTTAATTTGCAAAACAATATCGCCGCGCTGACCGCCTATTCCGCCCATTTCGGCAATTGCCTCACGGAAAGCCTGTTTCATTGCGGAAACAGGAGAAACAATTTCGTTTTCGCGTTTGTTATCGCCGAGAACCGCAAGAAACTCACGGTTCGGAGGGATAACCGCCCCTCGCGCAAGACCAGGGACGGCTGCATTCATTCTGCCGGAAAAAGGCTTGAGTGCTGCTTTCGCAACGGTTATTCCCGACAAAAGGAGTGCAGTGGATATGGTTACGGTTTGTTTACCCCAAGTGCTGCTTATTTTTTTACCTGTAGCTTTTGCAAAACTCACAAAATTGTCCCATGCCGTCTTCAGCGAAGTTCCCCAATCATCAAGAAACTTTTGTGCTGTTTTTGCATTTGCTGCCGCAAACGCTGCTCCCCATAAAACAACGGAAGCCGCAGAATGGTTAAAAAAGCTCACAAAATTATCATCGGCATTTTTCAGTGCGTTATGCACGCTTGTTGCTGCGCTTTCAGCGGTCTTGAAAAAATTTGTTTCCACAGAATTACTCCAAGTTGATATATTCGCTTCTGTGTTACTTGAAAACTCCGATATATTTTGCCCCACGTTTCCGAATGCAGATCCTATTTCTTTTTCTATAACGGGCATTGTTGCTGTAACCTGATTTTCAATTGCTTTCGTAGCAGCATTTGCGCTATTTATTGCCGGCACAAATTCTATGGCTGAGCTTGCGGCAGCTTCAAAAGCAGGGGAAAGTCCATACGCGGAAGACGTCGCCCCGTTCAGCCGCGGTGTTAACCCCAATGCCGAAGCTGTTACTCCGTCAAGCTGAGGAATGAACCCGAGTGCAGCGGCTGCCGCTGTCCCCAATGCCCCCGACAATGAATAAGCAGGGGATAGGGCGTATGAAAAAGCCCCTGCCATTTCATTAACCGCTTCGGCTTCGGTTCTTGTTTTGTCTGTTTGCCTGTCCAGCGCAGAGTCTTTTTTCTTAAATAATCCAAGAAGTTCACCGATTTTTTTTGCTACTCCGGCAATACCAAGTCCCAACAGCCCCAATCCCGCAATTTCAAGGGCAGCTTTTATTGCATCTTTATTTTCAAGCACCCAATTTTGAAACTTTGTTAAATTTTCCATATCGCCATCATTTAACAAACTTTCTAATTCTCCAAATCCACTCTGTATTCCGCCTGTTCCTCCGATTGTTGACGGAGCATTGATGTCAGATGGAGTGGAAATTTCATCAATAGTTTTTTGTCTCAAAATAAAAAGCTCATCAAAATCAGCAAGCTCTTTATTAACCTCTTGCGTTGCCTTTTTTAATTCTTTTTCTGCTTTTGTCTGGCTTTTTGTACCTTTTGTTGCCTTAGATGATGACTTTCCGATGTTGCCGTATGCCTGTGCCTGTTTTTGCAGTGCCTTCGCACTCGCGATTGTTTGTTTCAGCGTTTTCCCGCCTAACGCACTGAAAAAAGCAGCAACATACAGAATGCCTTTTGTCAGACCTGTAATCAAAAGCTGCAACGCAGGCAAAAGAGCATGATAAATCGGCTCGGACACAACCCACAGAGCAGCTTGAAGCTGATACACCGACTGTCTGAATTGTTCATTTGCCATTAAAGCCGAAACCGTGTTTTCTCTTAGAGCTGTAAATCCCTTTGTTATAACCCGAAAAACCAAAGCACTTTTTGCCAGAGAAATAAGTCTGCGTCCGGCTTTTTCAAAACTGTCTCCTACTTTTGAAAAGTGCTCACTTGTTTCGTTCGCACTCTTTCTGATTTTTTCCTCTGCCTCTTCAGCCTTGACTCTTAAACTGTCAAGCCTTATTTCAGCATCCTTCAGCCGTGTTTTTGTCTTTTCGATTTCTCCCTGTGTGTCACCCCCGACAGCACCTTTCAAGGAAGTGTGCATTTGCTCTGCCTTTATGTTGTTTGAATCAATCTCCTTACCAATTTCTGAAAGCTTTGATTTGATTTCCCTCAGCCTGTCAGCGTCCTCGTTGCTGAAATAACTGCCGTCAACGCGCGAAACCATGCCACTCATGCTTTGCTCCATTAAATCGTTCTTGCTGAGCTTATCATCAGGCACAAGCTCACGTGACAGAATCGAACTTTTTTCGGCTGCAAGCTTGTCAGCCTCCGCTTCAAGTTCTTTGATTTTTTCAAGAATCCCATTAAGGTCACTTTCAAGCTTTTTTGTGTTGCCGATTTTCAGCTCGCCGCTTTCAAGCTGAGTGAGCTTTTCTCTCAGCTCCGCAACCTTGGCACTTTGCTTTTCAATGTCGGCAGTTGCTTTTCTCAGATTCTGAACCATTTTCTTTGTTCCGACATCAATTCCTTTTGTGTCAATTGCCGTTGAAAGCACAAGCCGCCCCAATTCCTGTTCCATTTAATTCACCTGCCTTTTCTAAAATTTACATAACAAAAGCACCCATGCTTCCATGAGTGCTTAAACTATTATTGACTTAATTCGATATACTCAGCAATGAGATGAGGTATTGAGATTTGATTTCCCAAGACACTGTTATAGTTCTTTATGCCGTTTGCTTTTCCGTATATGAGAACAATATCGTTTTCCAATATTCGGCTTTCATCAGATGTTTTTTTGCGGTAATCGGCATATATTGTGTTTTCATACATTCCATACTGATTCGGCGTTACATTTATCCGATATACAACGTCACTGCCGTTTTCCTGAACCTGAATCACCTGTCCCTTAAAGAAAACCTGTTTCCCGATGTAATTATTGGGGTTTCTCGCAAGCTCATCATACTCAATCATCTCACACGCGGCTTTATATTCCTCGGGTGATACGGCAGGCTGAACAACATCAGCGGACATCGATTCTGCTTTGTCTGCTGTGTCTCCGCCGTAATTTATCGAATAGACCGCAAAAGCTACAAACACTGTCAAAACCCAAAACCACCATTTGTTGTAAAACATTGTGTCATTACGTCTTTTTTTGCATTGCGGACATCTTTTGAGTTTCTTTGAATATCTTATGCCGCAGCGTTCGCAATAGACCATGTTTGGTTCAAAATATACATTGCCGCCGCCAAGTTCAGGTGAACCGTATACGCCCATTTTAACCCCTCCGAAAAGTAACTTGTTTATATTATATTATATGGTTACATTTTTGTCAAGAATTAACAATGCCCAGCAAGTTATTCAAAAAGGAAATTTCATCGTCATGCAGTTTTGGCAAATCCACAATTGAACGATTATGGCTGTAGAATTTTCTTTCCCACGTTTCAAGAGATATATTGTTATTAAGTTTATATCTTATTTCCAATACGGTTTTATACACTCCTGTCGGTGCGTGATTACACACATCTCCCAAAAAAGTCCACCAGTGCATATATGTCGACCGTATATCGCGATCCTTGCTGACATTAAGACTTTCGATTATCAGCTCCATGTCGCGAAAAAAGGATATGCTTACGCCGTCGTCACACTGCCGCTCTGTGTCACCGCACCTGCCCTTGTCAATAAAATATTTTATAATTTCACATGCTTCATGGAATACATTGCTGCATTCAAAAATTCCGACATAATCCGGAAACATGGTTATGATTGCGGCAACCCATTTCTGTCCGCTGCTCAGGCTGTCATCATTGAATATGCAAAGTACCTTATATGCTTCATACCAATTGCCGTTGTTTCTGAGCTGATATTCTCTGCCGCACAGCACTGCCTTTACAGGCAGCCGCTCAATCATTTATATACTCCTCAATATATTCAATGAAGTTTTTATTCTCCTTGTCAATGGTCATAGTTATCCGCGGTGTGATTGCTTCCAAGAAAATTGTTACAAAATATTTTCCGCCGATTATTGTCAGCGGAGCACAAAATTGAAACACAGCACCACTCACCGCATTTCCGAAAGCATAATCAACTTCACTGCAAACAACCTGATTCATTTCATCAATTGCTTTTATATATGCAGCCGCATCCACTTTTCCTTCAGGTTTATACGAAAGCTTATCAAGCTTTTCGGCAATCCTTTTTTCAACATCAAGCAGCCTCTGCGGCAAAAGCGGGTCTGTCGGGTTAAAATATATTGTAATGCTTTTTTTCCTATCTTCAAAATATATTTCAAACGGCACAAGACCGCTTGAAACAGATACTTTCCCTGCCATATTTTATCCTCCTTAATTTTTGGGGCGGCAAAAACCGCCCGCATAGTTTATGCCGCCGCTGTGAATGTCGGCACACCGTCTGCAAATGTAACGGTTCCCGATTTAATATCGTTTGAATAAAGAACTTCAATCGGCATGTCAACATACGCACTGCCGCCGATTGACGTAATGTTAATCGTGCAGTTTTTCTGAAGCTCTGCTTCAAATGCGCCGCTCGCTCCGCCGTTAATATAGGCATAAACAATAAGAACCTCAAACTGCGAAAGCAGTTCGGGGGTTTTGTTCTGCCATATCCTGTGAAGCTTGAAGTTCAGCTTTGAACCGCCCTTAACCGTGTTCGGGTCAAATGTCTGATTCGGTTCCCACTTTGTGACCGAAGTCTCCGTAACTCCGCAAATATCAGTTATTGTCTCGGTATTGGGGTTAGTCTCAATTGCACTTTCTTCAACACCTCTGCCGACAAGCTCCCATTCGGGTTCTGCACTTGTTCCGACATTCACAAACGTAATCAATAGTTTTCTTGCGGCTTTAATGCCGCTTCCGACGTTAAAATCTGTTGCTGCTGCCATAATTTCATTACCTCCCGCATTTAAAGTTTTTGTTTCCTGTTCCGCTGTGCTGTCTGCCGCCTCAGCGTTTTTTGTATTTGACATATTTTTACCTCCTCAAAGCCCCAAGCCGTTGCTTTTTTCATATTTCAAACTGAGCTGAATCTGATATGTTCCAACGTCCCAGCCGTCCGTCAGATCCATGAGCATAATGTTTGCAACATCAAGTGCTTCAACCGTCATGTCCTCGCCTATATCGGGAAAAATTCCCCTGTCGCAGTTGTCCTCAACCCAGTCACAGAAGCCCTCAAGAAAATCATAGTTTTCCTGCCGCTCAAATTCCTCCGATATTGCTCGTTTTGCATAAAACACATAGCTCTTTACATATGTCTTGTTTCCGTATATATCAGAAGCACGCCTGCCGCCGCCCGACGGAAATAGTGCGTATGAATTAATTCTGTCGTCCGTCCTGTCGGTCAGTACAATAAGCTCAACGCCCGGATAGCTTTGTATATACTCCTGAAGTCCTTTTAAAACACTCATTTAAACCCTCTCTTTTTTATGTCATCTGCAATGCCTCGCAGAATCACGTCACCTTTGTCTGTCCACATTCGGATTGTCCACAGCCTGCCGCGGAGCGGTGCACCGTCATACTTCAAATCGACGGGCGGTGACGCAAGGCGTTTGCGTTCACCATCGCGCGCCCACGCACTGCCCGTCTTTGAACTCACCATAAGCTTACCAAACCAAAGATATCGCGCATACGGAGTGTTGTAAATTATTCTGTCCTCGGTTTCCATGGCGGTGTTTTTCAGCGTTCCTGTCCGAAATGGCGTATATGGATCGGAGTGTCTACGGATTTCATACGTCAGCTTGGACTGAACATATCCGCGCGGACCTAAACCGAGACCATATATCAGTTCGCTTGCACCCTTCAGCTCAAGCTTAGCCGTGAAATCACCCTTCATCTGCCGTTGACCCTCCAGTGCCTGATTTGCGGACTGCCGATATTATTCAGTCTGAAACCCGTCACAGTATATGCTTTGCCGAAAAGCTCTTCAAGCTCGGCTTTTGATTTGACCGCCGTATTCATGCAGCCGCGCACAATCAGGTCTCCGATTTTCAAATTCAGCTCCGCACTGCTGAGACTTGAAAGGGGGATCCTGACAACAAGTGAATCTGCGGAGCTTATGCCGCTTTTTGCCTCGTCAAACTTGGTTTCCTCGCTCCAAAACACACCGCGTATAATTTTCGGCGAATATGTGCCGTTCTGCTTGGTTAAAATTGTGCAATCCGCATTTGTCAGCATATTTCCACCCCCGCATATAAAAGCCCCGTGCCGGCAAGGCGGCGCGTTATGGTTTTCCGGATATTCTCAGAGCTGCACACACCGTCCTCCTCGCGGTAGCTCACGCTGTAACCGTCAATGCTCTCGGAGGCGATTCTGCCCGTTGTGCCTGCACGGAAAAGCAGCTCCGCCGTCTCGCATACCGCAGAGAACACTCTTTCGCGCAGATTCTCGGGAACATCTGAGGTCAGGCACGATTCCACCTCGCGCCATGCCTGTGCAATATACCGCTCAAATTCCTCGGGTGCAAGCTGCGCCGTATGCCCTCCGCAATATGTGTTGTAGTAATATTCATATGTCAGAACATTCTTCATCTGCACCATTGCCCCTTTCGGGCGATTTCTCCGCCTTTGCCGTCCTTCTGCCGCCTGCCTTCTGCGGCTTCTGCGCCTTTTTCGCCTTTGCCGTGGATTCTGCCGCCGGCTTATGCTTCAATCCGACTGTTCGCATTGTTCATGCCCCCTTTCAGCATTGTTTTGGGGCGGCTTGCCGCCGCCCTCGTTTAATCAGTTTGTTGACGAATGCAGATATACTCCGCACGCCTTGTTTTCATATACGTCACAAAGACCATATGAACGGTAGAAGAACTTCCAGCCGTCGGACGACTGATTCTCCTGAGGTGATATAACCTTATTCACAACGTGCTTCTGATACTGAAGAGCCGCACTCTTTTCAACAACCATGAAGTTGATGTTCTTGCCCGATGAGCTCTTGACAAAGTGTCCGCCCTTTTCGTTCACGCCCGAGCTTGCCGATGTGTCGGTTGTGCCGTCATAAAGGTCAATCGCAGTGTAGAAGCGGCTCTGCGGAACCTTGACAATCTGTGCAAAGGAATCAAGAACCGCCTTTGATTTTGTTGTATCAACATTCATAACAAGGTTATAAAGTGTCGGTGTGATGAAGAGGACGCGGCTTTCAGCATTGACCTCCTTCTCGTCCAGTGCGTTCTGTGCCGCAATGAGAGCGGCGAGTGTTCCCGTGCCGTCTGTGAGGGCTGCCGCTGTTGCCGCGGTTATGCCCGTTGTCCCTGCATACTGTGCAAAGCGGAATGCGTCAATTTCGGGTGCAGCCTTTGTGCGGATAAACTCGCTTGAAAGCTGACCGAATGCAATTCCCGCAGTTTCCTCATTGTCCATTGCGTCAACCGTGAATGCGCGTCCTCTGTCATAGTTGAATTGAACGGTTTCGTTTGTGAGTGTGATGTCACCGCTGACATATCCGTTCGCGCGGCTGTAATCCGCAAGACCGTCCATGCTCATTTTGGGAATTATGATTTCGTTTGCGTTTGCGCCCATACGGATAAGACGGTTGCTGCCGTCAAGCACCGATGTCACGGACGCAGCCTTATAGACCTCATCAAGCAGGTCTATGTATTTCTGGAATTTTGTGATTGAATTTGCCATAAAATTTCTCCTTTTCTGTTTAATTTTTAAGCGGAGGCAAGCCCATAATTTCTCTTATGTCATTGCCTGCATTTGCGGTGTCGCCGCCCGAATGTGACACCACCCCGGGGACACCGCCCTCGGGAAGAAACAGGTTGTCACGTCCCTGTGTGAGATCTGCGAAAATATCCTTGTCCGACTTTCCCTCGTTTGCCTTGTCCTCCAAAGCCCTGCGGAACTCGGAGAGCAGACCCTCACGCGTGAAGTCGTTCAGAAAATTTGCCTCACCGCACGCCGCACCGAATCTGTCGGCGACCGCCTTTTCGCGGACTGCCGCTTCATCTGCCGCCTTGCGTTCATCAATGGTCTTTTGCAGCTCTTCAAGCTTTTCCTTCATTTTTTCTGCCTCACCCACTGAATCACGCAGACTGCCGATTTCGGTTTCATATTCCGAAACCTTTTTCCGAGCCTCATCAATCTCAGACCTTGCGTCCTTCAGGTCGTTTTGCACCCTCTGCGCCTTTTCGGTCTCCTTGCCGTATAGCGTCATTGCCGCCTCAAGCTGTTCGGGCGTCGCCTCGGCAAAAATTGCCTTAATGTCCTCTCTTTTCATTTCTTTTCCTTTCTGCCTACGCTTTTTTACGAGGTCGCGTTCCTCGCGGCTTGACCGTTTTACGTCTCATCAACTGACGAATTTAGGGTATAAAAAAAGAGCTTACACATGTAAACTCTTGATTTATTAAATTTTAGTTAGAATTAATCAATGTTTATTTTTGTACCACAGCTACTGCACACAAAACAATGTGTTGTCTGCGGCTCTGTACCGCTGACAGACCGGTAAACACCTTTGCCACATTCGTCGCATACAACTTTTTCGCCATTCCTTAATTTGTTTAGAAGTTCAAGTATGTTCATTCACCTTACCTCCATTTATACTCTGGATAAAGTCTTTTTACTGTTTTTATTATATTCCGTAAATCTCCTATTGTCAATATTTTTTTTGTATGCTTCAACTCTTGACAAAAGCAAACACATTCTGCCCATTGATTTCCACCTATCTTTCTTTCAATATGTGTGACCTCGTGTATTATTGTTTCAGCGGTTTTTCTTATGGTTTTTGTGTTTAACGCATAGATATATATATGATTTCCGATAGCCATTCCCCGTGTGCTTTCAGGCGTCATTTCCTTGCCATAATAAATATCTACTGTGGTTGCGTGGCTTGCGATATAATCCATCGCACTTTTTCCAACCTCCGATTTGTTTAATTCTTTATAAATACTTTTTGTTGTGATAACATCACCTTTTAATGGTGTCCAGTTTGTTACACAATCCGAAAACCTCGCTGTATTAACAACAACTCTTTTATTCGCCGCAACCGCCTTCTGAGCCGTTGACCTGCCCCAGCTTTTAATGCCGTTTTCGGTCTCGGCTGAAAACGCCGCACAGCGTGAGCTGTCATATCGCAAGCCCGTCTGGCTGCACAAATCGCGCAGCTTTTCCTCACGCTTTTTGAGCAGAGCCGAGGAATGCTCAAAGTCCGCCTTCAAGCCCGACCGCAGCTCACCCTCCGGTGCATTCCCGATTGCCTCATCAAGTGCCACGAGCTCACGCTTGCTCGCCTTCACGGAGCGTTCAAGCCGCCGCCGATAATCCACAGCACGCCAGAGCGGCACATCCTCGCCCTCATATCTGACCGTCTGCCCGTTCAGCGCGGCAAGCTGCGCGTCCGTGTATGCCCTCACGGATATTCCCTCAAAGAACATATGCCAGTTATGACGGCAATTCGCCCCCATAAAGCCCGTGACAGTGCCATATCCGATGTCGGACAGCGACAGATAGCCGCGCCGACCTCTGCGGCTCACAATTCTGCCCTGCCACTCCGCGTGGTCGGGTCTCGCTCCGCTGTGCGCCGTGATTTCCATAAGGTCACACTCAAGCTCGTCCGCACGCATTGTCTGAAGCTGCCCTGCGGTCTGATTGACGCCCGTCAGCACACTCCGCCTCACCGCCGTGTCAAGCCTGTCGGCATATCCCGAAGGATATACAACGCTCACGCCCTGACCTGCGGCATATCTGACCGCGTTGCGTATTGCTGTGTTATAGTCGAACGCACCGCTTGACACCTGCATATGCGCAAGGTCACACGCCCGTATGTATGCCGCCTGACTTGTGACAGCACACGTCTTTGTCAGATTGACCGCCTCAGTGCTCGTCTTGGAAAGTGCCGCCTCCCATATCCTGACCATTGACGGCGAAAGCGCGCCGAAGCGTTCCGCGTCAAGCCCTGCCGCACGGATAACGCCGTCTCCGTAATTGAAAATTTCACCCTCCGCGTCCTCAAATGCCCTCCGGATCTCGCTTTCCATTCTGCCTGTCTCACGGCTCAGCCTGCGCACAATATCGCGGTACAGAAGCCCCGACTGCTGCGCCTTTTCAAGCTGCCACACCGCCGTTTCGGTCAGCGCGGACGGATTTTTCACCATACGCCGCACAATGTCGCGGATAATGCTTTCCTGAAGCTCCTTGTGAACCGTCAGGGTATCAAGCATATATTCAAGATATTCGGGCGTAATCATAGCCGCGGAACTCCGTCAAGCTCATTTGAGCAATTCCGCCGTGCGGTTTCCTCGTCCTCACCGAAATACCACGCGCGCAGCTCCCACGGCTGCATTATTCCGAGAGAGACAAGCTGTGCCTTTTCCTCAAATTCCTTTGCGCGGTCGGTAACAATGCTGTCATCAAACTCAAAGGAGGCTTCACATTTTCCGAAGGGTGCAAGCTTATATACGCTGCACCATACGTCCATGGCATATACCAGATCGCACAGCGCACTACGCAACGCTTTCTGGTTGTCCGCAACGGTTGCATAGCTCCGCTGCTTTGACGCGCGGATTTCCTCCGCAGTCTTGTCGGTTGTCTGCACGTCCGAAAGCGTCCCGTAGGCAAGTCCGCACGAAAACTCAATCTGCCGGAATATTCTGTCAAGCCCCGAAATGAAGCTCTGCTCGCGCATGGTCGGTGTCCATTCGCGGAAAAAGTCTGCGTCCTCAACATCAAGCGTGCGATATAGCCTTTTGTTCGGAAGCCTCAGCTTTCCGTCTCTGTCAAGCTTGAACGCCATGCTGTTTGCAATCAGAGCGCGCTCACCGCTTTCAAATTCCCACAAAAGCCGTGCATATTGCGCGTCAGCCTCCTCAATCAGACTGACCGCATTTGCAAACACCGAAACGCCGAGAGGTGAGGACGGGTCAATTCTGTTTGCAAGCGCGGGCTTGAAATATCCGAAAAGCGGCTGTGTGACATTTCCGATTGTCATGCTTTCCGCAAGCCGTGACCACTCAGGAACGTCCGAAAGCGCAGTCGGTGCGCCGATATGCTCTCGGCTGAAGCTCATGAATGCACGGTTTGTCACGGTATATTCATTGCCGTGCAGTTCATGTTTTTCAATTCGGGTGAAGAAACGGTCGCCGCGGACAATACGCTCCGCAAATGCCGCAGAGGTGATTCTGCCCGAATTGTTGAACGCAAGCGGAAAGAACGCGTCCGCCTGAATGAAGTCAACGCACAGACCTCCGCCCGACACATACGGCTTGAACACCAAACCGCCCTTGGCACACCCCTGCTCAACGGGCGTGCGTATGCCGTCAATGACCTCACTGTATTTTTTGTTGATTATCTCCGCGCGGCTGCTGCCCGAAACCTCCGACTTCAGCTCCAGAGTTATCAGTCTTGCCATTTCCCCTGCAATTGCCCCGGGGAGCTTCAGGCTTTCGCCGTTCTCATACATATCCGCCCATATGCGGATTGCGGATGTCATCTCGTCCGACACTGCGGCGGTGTCTCCCATCACTCTCCTGATTGTTCCCTTGTCAAAAATAATGCTTCTCACCCTCTCAAAAAATCCTTTGAACGCTTCAAAAATGCCGCTCACCCTCTTTCCGTCAGCTGCCGCCGCGCAACGGTATAGCAGAAATACCGCATATCGTCCATTGCATGGTCAAATTCCTTTTTCACCCTGTCCTCGGCTGATTTTTCGTCCCATGAATATGCCGAAAACTCCTTGATGATGTCGCGGCAGCTTTTGTGTATGTATATCTTCCCGTTCTGAATCAGCGTACCTGTTGCGCGTATGCCGTCCAGAACGTCGTTTTTTGCCTTATGCACGCTGTATTTTCCGTGCCGGCGTATTGTTTCAATGAAGCTTGCGGCTGACGGGTCAACAACGATTTTTTCAATCGGGAAACCGTCTGCCAAGCCGTCAAGCAGAGCGTAGTATTCTTCATCTGTCAGCTGTCTTTGCTTTTTGCGTCCGTCATAGTATACCTCCTTCAGGCGGATTGCGCGGTCGCTCTCCAGTCTCCACAGGCCCATGCTGCACGGATTCATCGTGCCATAGTCCACCGAAATGAAGAACCGTGCATATTCCGTGCATTCGGGGATTTCGTCAAGCACGTGCTTTGCCTCGTCAAACATGGGATATACCAGACCTTCGGCATTGCACCACTCGCCGAGAATAAAGCGGCGGTAGAACACGCCCGTATGCTCCGCCTTGAGACTTTTCACATATTCTGCGTCAAGGGTTGTGTTATCGTCAATCAGAAACTGCATAACAAGCATGTCAAGCGTGCCGGCGCGGTCAATATATCCTTCCTTGAGCCAGTGCTTTGGGTTGTCGGGGTTTGTTGTACCGATGAGCTTTGCGCCCGTCTCGGAAAGACGGGACAGCAGCATACTGAAAAAGTCCTCAGTGAACAGCGTCAGCTCGTCGCAGTATGCGCCCGTGAGCGTCATTCCGCGGATTTTGCTTTCCGCCCTTGCGTCGTTCACGCCTTCGAGATATACCCTGCGCCCGAACAGGCTTGCTTCCTTGCGCGAGAGGGAATATGTGAAATATTCGCGTCCGACAAGCTCCTCCAGAAGGTCAAGACAGTTGCGGCGGAGTGATGTCAGTGTTTTGGCGACCATTAAATATGACCTGCCGCGCGGCATTGACGCAACCCACAATGCCCACAGGACAAGGGAAATCCATGTTTTTCCGCTTCTGACGCTGCCGTGCAGAAGGTTGATCCGGCGCAGTCCGCCGCGCTTGAATATCCGCAGCAGCTCCTTTTGCTTTTCGGTAAATATCATATCTTTCTGAGTTCCTCCATAAGGGCGTCAAGCTTTGAAGTGTCCTGCTCATTGCAGACATTCTCACCAATTAAGTCGCGGATTTCCTTGAATGCCGCAACGTCTCCGCTTTCCACAGCCTTCATAAACAAAGAGGCTGTCAGCAATGCGCGGTTGTCAATGCTTTCTGCGTCTATTCCCATTCGTGAAAGCTTGTTCCGTTTTTTTGTATCGTTCACAGGCAGACCAAGCAGCTCATTCATGCAGTCCCTCAGCAGTCTTTTTCTGCGCCTTGTCTCACCCGATTTTATGCCGCCTTTTTTGCCCTTTTCTCTCGCTTCGCTCACGCTTCGGATAGGTTTTAAATTCTTTTCATTTGCCACCGCTCACCACCTCTCTTCGTAATCAATTTTTATTTTTAAACATAAAAAAACCGCCGACCTCTGTCTGCGGCAAAATCTATATGAAAAAAGGGCACATTTCTGCACCCTGTGCAAGCACCCGGATTTGACACCGGAACTTCAGATATTTCTGCGTTCTCCTCGGCTTAAACTATCACTTGTATTATAATTGTACCATATCTTCTTAACTTTTTCAACCATTTTTTTCTCTTTTGTCGTTAAATTTGCAGCTCCCTTTTTACCATCGTTTTCGTTATGCTCATAACCGTGATGAGTATGGGGCTTCATTCCTCGATGCTCTTTGTCTAAATCAATTGTCTTGCTATGTTTGTTTTGATTATCGCGGATAATTCATGTTTTCACAAAACTGCCTGTCTTTGTATCTCATCATATCATCTCTTTAATTTATACATAAAAGAAATGACCCGCAAAGCAATCCGCTCCGCGGTCATTTCTCCAAGGAATTAGTGTATGACTTACAGTTTACATTATATCACAGAATTTCGGGACAAAAAGGACAAATTCAGTTTTTATCCAAAAACCTGTACGCAATCTTTTTAACACTGTCCTCGGTATTTCCGCCGCCGACAGAGAAGGCAACCTGCCGCCAGCTCATACCGTTTATGAAACGGAGTGCAAACACCTGACGCGTGAGACTGTCGGGAATATCCGAAATATACCTCTCGATTCTGCTCTGTTCAATTAAGCATTGTTTTTCCCTCAGGGCGAGAAGGTCGATTAAATCAATCAGCTCGTCCTTTATGTCCTGTCTTATGCCGCCGCGCGGCATATCGGTGATGACAGATGTCACCTTTTCAGCCTGCGACGCAAGAAATTCACGCCGCTCTTTGAGCTGCCTGATTTCCCGATTTAAGTAATATAGCTGTGATAGCTCTTTTTTTGTCAACTTCCCGCCCTCCCTGTTATTTTTTGTCAGCCCTTCTGTTCCATTTGTCCTTTGCAATGTCATATGCCCTTTTGTATGCATGGCTTTTGGTTTCAAGCGGTCTTTTAACAACGATTCCGCTTGTGCTGATATTGCAGCCGCCACCGCAGCGGATTTCAACTTCAAACGTTGCGCCCCACTTATACGCCCGTGCCTCCGAACCGCAAAACGGACACGGCTTTAATTCTTCACTCATTGCTTTTTCTCCGTCATTTCTTTTACAAGGTCTTCGATGTTGAAAACAAAAACAGTACCATATCCATCGTCACCATCTGATGTTCTTATCAACCGTTCCGCAAACTCTTTTATTTTATTATTTATATAGGTTTCCTGACTGTCCATAAGTAATTTATTTGTAGCGTTTAAGGCATAAATTCTGTCTTCGTAACTTTCTATCTGCCGCTTTAACTCTTCAATCTCAGCCTTTTGGCGGTTGATGAGGTCGAGAGCATATTCCGGCAGCATCTCAATGCAGCCGCATTTATGGTCCAGCGAACACTCGTCACAATTCCTAACGCCGTAACCACCAATACAACACTCTGAATCTTTTATAATCTGTTCATCTGTCATTTTATATCACTCCAATCCTGTTCCTTTAATATTTATCTTAATTTGCCTTCCAAGCCACTCTATGCCTACCTGTGTTAAATAAAAATCCACACATCCATTATGTTTTTCACTGCGTTCTGCAATGCCTACAGCACAAAGCTTATTCCACATTACATCATCCTCTGTAGTACAGAAATAATTTCTGTACGGCTTATAAAATGCTTTCCCGTGCCTATGATAAGGATTTTGGTAATCAAGTCCTATTGTATGCTTACAAATTTCTACAATTCTATCTATTTCCGATTTAGGTAAACTCATTTCAATACCCATATCCAAACCCATTTCACCAAGATAATTTGCGTAATCATTATCTCGTTTATCTACCCAATTTCTCGGATGTTTACAACCTAATGCACCATCCTTAAATTCTATCCCATATTTGCCCTCAGCTTCAGGACAAACATCATCGGCAGAGCTCAATGGGCAACATTCACATCTCATCCTGTATCGCCTCCAAATCCTTAATCAATTCCTTTAATTCCGTTTCAGTGCATTTTTTCGTACAACTTATGTGACTTACAATGTCATCGCCTTTATAAATGCTGATATGATTATTGGTCGACTGAATAACCGTATAATCGCCCTGTTCCACGATAGTCGGTTTAAACTCACCTTCTACCCATTCATAATTTTTACCGCAAAAACCGCAACGGTGTTTATCATATGCAGGTTCATCGCAATAAGGGCAGAACGGAACATATACGCCGTAGTCCCACTTCCAGTTTACTTTCATATAAATTCTCCATTCCAAATATTTTCAAATTTTCGTTTTGAATAATCAATTTTTATTCGTTTTTCTCGGCACATTTGATTTAATGCTCTTACGCACGGTCGCCCGTATGAATTATCCTCACAATAATCACACATAATTCCGAAACCGCATTTGCCATATATGTCTGAAGATTCCGTCTGGTTTTTATCCGACCACTTTTGAAACGCACGTTCCCAATTCCGCTTTTGCTTATCTACTGTACTATGCTTGTGAACGTTTTCAACCTCATTTCCGAATATGTCTATTTGTGCGTTCATCTCTCCACCTCCAACAATTTGGGATTGTCGTGAATATTGCCGATTACTTCTAAATCATCTAAGAACATTTCAAGTTCATCACAGCCGAAATTCATTTCACCATCTTTGTTTGCCAATGAGTAGCAAGCACATTCGGAAAACCATTTTATAAAATAGCAAATTCCGCTTTGTGTATCTTTGACAATATCCCCCTCGAATATCAGCTTGCCGTTCTTATCTTTCAAACCTGTACATTGTCCGACTGTTTCGGTGTCAACCAAATGCTCGCCGCCACCAAAAACATTTGATTTTATTCGTGTAAACAAAATTTCGCCGTCGAAACCTTTCTTGTATTGAGTAGTTATCCATCCCTCAATCCACTCGCCGTTATCTACTCGTTTTCCTCTAAATATGTATCTGTCACTCATTTGTTGCACCGTCTTTCATCTAATGCTCTTTGGGCTTTCTTGCCAAGTTTATCGGTTATGCAGTTTCCAAGATATGCCCAACAGTTCCCACAATATGCTTTAGCCCCTTGATGATGTGCCAAACCGTCATACATTTGAGAATTGTCAGTAGCTTCTTCACCATCAAATCTTTGATAAAATTCCGACATTCCCTTGAAATAATCATTAGTATAAAATTCGTCGTGTCCGCAAAACGGACATTTTTCTAATTCACTGAATTTCATCATTCCGCACCGCCTTTCAATGCTTTTTCTGCTTCTGCTTTGGTTAAGAACGCTGTTTTCCCTAACATATATGTTTTGTTAAAATTAGAGTTGCTACGTGTTTTAATGTGTGTTCCTCTGCTTGTTATTCCAACCATTTGCACTTTATCTTGTTGCACTCCACAATATGGGTTTCCATTATATTTAGGAATTACATACACCGTATCGCCAATCTTAACTGGCGGTACAATTACACCATTTTCAAGTAAATAATCGGCTTCTCCGTGAGTAAAACAAATTCCGTTACTATTGCAATTTGAACAATCTTCATCTTTGCAATGACAATTTTGTTTTAATAGCTCAATCAACTTTTCTCTCTCACTCATTTTCCTCTACCTCCGCAAACCAATATTCTTTGCGACATTCAGTGCAATTATCAAAATAGTCACTACATAAATACTCGTCGCTGAAACGCTTATCAAATTCTTTAGGGCATATCATGGCAACCTTTTCCTCTTTCATTCCGTCTGTTATTAAATTTGGGAATACTTTCATTAGCTTATCCAACCTTGTTTCAACCGGGTGTTCTTTGCACCAGTTTAGGATAATTTCGTTGGCTTTGTCGGAATGTTCTATTATAAAATCTGCACACCCCTCATTTTCTCTTTTCCCTCTCATTCTGAATGGGCAGTCCTCGCACTCATTCGCTCTGCACATTCTCGCATAATCATATATCGTTGCTTTTTCCATTTTCATAGCTCTCCTTTAACTCTTTTATATTTAATCATCAGGCCCGTCCTCCCTCAGCATATCCGCAATAATTCTGTCGGCATACCCCGAATAATCGGGACGGTTTGTGTCCTCATAGTTGTTAATGCCGCGTGTCTTTTTGGGCTTTGCCCTGTCCTCTGAAATCCATTGCCTGAGCTTTGCCTCGCAGTCGCGGTAGTGCTTGCCGTTGTCCGAGAGCCAAGCGTCCATTTTTGCGATATATTCCCCGAGAAGCTTTTCTCCGAACTCCGACAAAAGTCCGGAATATTCACCGTCCGTCAGCGTCACACGCCCGAACTTGCCGAAATGCTTTTTTGCGGAGGAGGGGGAGCTTGCGCGCGCACGCGCGTCCGTGCTCTCCTCTCCTTTACTTTCTTTTACTTTACTTTTCTTTTCTTTACTTTCCTTTGTGGTGTTATCGGGGAGATAACCCCCGATTTTCGGGGAAGAAACCCCCGTTTTCGGGGAGAAAACCGAAAATTTGCCGTCACTTAACAAAAGGTAGCGTTCGTCAAATTCTACCATTGCCGATTTTTCCTTTGATTTTAAGTAAATTTCCTGAATCCTCCGCGAGGTCAGAACACCGTATTTTTCAAATATCTCCTTGCAGAACAAACCGTCGTCCACGGCTTGGTGAACAATCTCGTCAAAGATTTCCCAATGATGCCGCTTGTTCTCATCAATGCGGCTAAGCTGCGTGAAATCCTTGGAAAAGGTCACCGCGCTCCGCTTTCCATATTCAATATAATATGAATTTTCATAAATGCGCTGCCAAAGAGATATGATAACCATAACGCCCAGCATTCCGTACATGCTTTGAATGTACTCAATCTTGCCGTGCAGGTTAACGTCTAAAGGAAAGTAGTCAAGTCCTCTTTTGATAGGTCTTGCCATGATTTTTCCTCCAAATCGAATATTTCAATCTCCGTTCTCGGGTTTTCCCTCTGTACTCTGCCCGAGAGACGGAGCGTGACAGCTCCGAAGCTGTCGTCCTTCAGAACACCCTCGCGCACAAGCGGATCAAGAATCATCTTTCCGCTGTAGTTGTCGGGGTCGCGCCTGCGCCTGTCCCCAAAATAGTATGTGATATGCACCAGAGCGTGTTTAATCGGCTGAGGCGGCTTTTTCGCCTTTGCAATTGCCGCCTTAATCAGCCAATGCCACTTTTCCTTTTCGCGCCGATATATATTAAAGCTGTGGGAATTCCCCATAAATTTGTTATTGCTCGGCGGTATGTCATAAACCGTTATCTTCATCAAAACGGCATATCGCTTGTGTCAACGGGCAGAAAATCCTCATTCGCAGCAGAGGATTCCTCACGTCCCTTGCTCTCGCCGAACGAAACCTCGCCTGCCGCAACCTCCGTGACATAGTTTTTCTTGCCGTCGTTTCCTTCCCACGTCCGTGTTCGGATTCTGCCGATGACAATAATCATTTTGCCCTTTGTGAAGTATTTGTCCACAAACTCGGCTGTCTTGTTCCATGCAACACAGTTTATGAAATCCGTACTGCGGTTGTCGCCGTAGCCGTTATCCACAGCAACGGTAAAATTGCAGACCGCCTTTCCCGAATCGGTGTGCCGAAGCTCAGGATCGCGCGTGAGCCTGCCCATTAAAATCACCTTGTTAATCATGCCTTTCACCCCCTATATATCAATTATACATCTTTTAATCGGACAGAACGGACAAGTTTATGCCTTGCCGTCATCGAACGGAGTTCCCGTCAAGTCGTTCAGCTCGCCCGTTTCGGTGTCAACGTCATATTCACGGTGCTCAGTGACCTCAAAATCATCTGCCGAAACCACAAGCGGCTCGCCGTCGCTCTGAGTGTCAAAGCTGACAGCATGTCCGTCAAATGCCGCACCGCGCACAAACTCGGATTTGAGCGGCGCATATTTGAGCAGTTGTTTCAGTATGGTTTTTTTCGCCATTTCCTCGGGATTGGTCTGCCACGGACCGTTTCCGAAGCTCTTGCTGTATTTTCTGCCGTGAGCCAAAGCCTCGTCCATACTCATAACCTTGAACGAAAACCCTCCGCCCGAAAGCTTATACACCGCATACACCCACTTTGCATTGCCCCTGTCCGAAAGTGCGGGCTTGTGTCTCAGTTCGGGGTTCAAGCCATATTCAAAGCTGAATTCGTCGTTCTCATAAACAATCTCCGCCATAATGCACTTGATTTGTTCGCTGCGGTATGCAAGATCAATCAAGCCCTTATAGCCAATCTGAAACTGACATTCTTTGCCGTAGGGAATCAGATATGCCTGCCCGAGAGGCGTGTTGGGTTCAAGCCCGAGCTGTGCCGCAACAAGCATTGCGCCCATGAATGACGGAGTGCTGCAATCTGCAAGCTTTGGAGTTTTGGTGATCGCCGTGAGAACCATTCGCGAGAACCTTTCGGGAGTGATGACGGAAGGAAGAGCCTTTGCAATCTGCCCTTCATATGCCTTAATCCACCCCTGAAGCGTGTCGGGCTGTTTTTTTGCCGCCGCGCCCGTTTGCTTGTTTTGCAGCTCCTTTTTCATACTTTCATTGTTTGCCATGTCTCATTTCTCCTTTATATCAAATTTTCTTATTTTCGTTTCAGTGTAGTAATCGCGGATATTGTCAATTTCATAATCCCTGATAAGTGCCTCAACATCAAGCCTCGGCGCACCTCTTTGGGTTTTCCATGTTGTTTCAAGTCTGGCACATTCGCCGCGCGACGCGCCGCCCATATACAGCTTGACCTTGTTTTCAAGGCATGTGCGGCGTCCCTTCAGGAGCTTTTCCTGCTTTTTGATTTCAACGATTTCTTCCGCAGCTTTTGCAAGCTCTCCCGTCAGCAGAACCGAACCGCCGCTGTCCGCGGCAAACCTGCTTTTTATGTAGTCACAGCATGTCCGTGACGCGTCAGGTTCGGGAGGAACGCCTGCAAGCACATTGTTTTTCCAGAACTCACGTCCGATTCCGACAAGCATGGAAATCAATTCATCATCGCGCTCGATTGTATGCCGGACGAAATTCTGACCGCCAATCAGACATGCGATATACCACCTTTCGCAGCCTGTCACATACATATACCATTGACACTGTGCGATATATGAGGCGGGAACCTCTCCGTTCTCCCATTCGCGATAATTGAAGGCACAGGTTGTCTTGCATTCAAGCCCCGCATTTTCGCCGGCAATCATTCTGTCCACATCGGCAAAGGCAAACGCGGATTTGCGGCTTTGGAGGATATAGTTGCACCGCCGAACCTGCTTTCCGGTCTGTTTTTCAAATTCCTTTGCCACGACAGGCTCAAGAACCGTTCCCCAGTATATCGCGCCGTTCGCGGACGAATCGTCGGGGCGACCGATTGTTTTGTCGATATATACGTCGAATGCTCCGCGGAACGGATTCAGACCTGCAATTGCACCGATGTCACTGCCGCCGATACCGTCTCTGCGCCGCTCAAGCCATTCGTCGCGGGTGAGGTTTGCGCTGTTCACCAGTTTTATATATGCTGCCATATCAATCCTCACCTCCGAAAGAATAGTATTTGCAGTAATGTTCACGGCTGCAAAAGAATTGACCGTCCATGTCGGAAAAATATTCACCGTATTCAAGGTCAATGAGGCTTTTGCATTGCGGACAGCAAGCCTCGGTTTCCTCATGAGGTCTGCTGCCGAACCGCTCCGCGCGGAGTATTTCATAATCAGTCAGTCCAAACATCTTGACATTCGCCTCCTTTTGCGGTATAATATGGGTAATTGTTATATTTATTTTTGTTTGGTGAATCCTCTGCTGCTTTGGC
>CAKSIW010000040.1 GCA_934463175.1 uncultured Clostridia bacterium
GGGACGGAGGTAAAGCTCCGATGCGCTGTCCTCGGTAACTCCCTGGAAGGTCTTGAACATGAGGTTGAACTTGCGGATATCGGTAAAGTCCGATTTGCCGCAACCCGGGCAGGGTATCTGCTTTTCGCGGATATAGGCTATCATCTCGTCATTGGTCATAGCCTCGACCGAGACATCCTCGATACCGTTCTCAGCGTTGTAATCCTCTATCAGCTTATCGGCACGATGGCGCATCTTGCAGCCCTTGCAGTCGATAAGTGGGTCGGAAAATCCGCCCACATGACCCGAAGCCACCCATGTCTCGGGGTTCATAAGAATTGCAGCGTCAAGTCCCACATTATACGGACTTTCCTGGATAAATTTTTTCCACCATGCGCGCTTCACGTTGTTTTTCAGCTCAACGCCCAAAGGACCGTAATCCCATGTATTTGCAAGCCCTCCGTATATCTCCGAGCCGGGGTATACAAAACCGCGCCCCTTGCAGAGTGCCACAATCTTTTCCATTGTTTTTTCAGTGTTTTTCATCATAAGTGCAACCTTGCCTTTCTTCCCGCATTATTTATGCAAAACGCCCTGCCGCGAGTATGCAGTGCTCATATTTTCAAGTTATACCTATACCTTTCTATTATACAGTATTTTTGTCTCAAACGCAAGTAAAATTTTATTTGCAGACAAAAATAATTTATTTATTGACACATTTTACCGTATGTATTATAATTTATGTAGAATTTTCAACCGAGGGGGCAGCTTTCAGATGGACAAATCCGAACACATCATAACACTCCGGCACTATCTTGTTTTGTGCGTTTCAGCCTTCACTGCCGGAATATACGCCGCAGTCGCATTCGGACGCGGAACCTCTGTCACCGCTGCAATCTTTCTCTGTGCACTCATTGCGGTGCTTGCGGTGCGTCATATTATTATTCCGCTCATAAAGCACAAAAAAGTTTCTCTTAAGAAACCGGTTCTGCTTCCTGCTGTTTTAATCCTTTTCACTCTTTTTGGCATGTTCTATGTGACATACACCGAGCTGACCGCATTCCGCGCAATCAGGCAGTATTCGGGCAAAAGCGTCTGGCTCACCGGAACGGTTGCGTCTGTTCCGCAGCTTTCCGACTCAGGCTATACATATTCCTTCACCCTTGATGTGAGTCAGCTTGAATATCAGGGTGAAACACGAAGCGTAAACGGAAGCGTTTTCATTAATATCGGGGAAAAACGCGGCGAACGACTTTCATTCGGCGACCATATACAATGCTGGACAGCCCTTGATTCCCCCTCCGAACCGAAATTTGAAAACGAGTTTGACTTTTCAACGTATCTCAGAGGCAAAAACACTTTTCTCACGGGAAAAACAAAAAGCTTTAATCCGATTTCGCGCAAGGCTGCGCCGCACTCGGCTTTTTCGGATATAAAGCTTCTCGGAATATTCATAAACCGAAAAATAACAGACGCGGCAAATGCTCTCTTTTCATACAGCACAGACGACAGAGCGGCGCTTAAAGGAATCCTGACAGGCGACAAGTCCGAGTTCAGTGACAGTCTCAGAGAGCAGTTTTCAAATGCAGGAATCTCACACATAGCTGCCGTTTCGGGAATGCATATGTCAATGCTTTTTGCCGCATTCACATATCTGATTTCGTTTGCAAAGCTAAACCGCAAGACCGTGCTTGCCTTATCATTGCCCGTGATTCTTATGTTCACCTCGACCGCTGCCTTCACTCCGTCTGTTTGCAGGAGCGCACTCATGCTTGTTGTCATGATTCTCTCTGTGCTGATCAGCGAGGACTATTCGCCTGTCACCGCTCTTTTTCTCGCACTCGGAATCATTCTCCTCGTGTCGCCGTATTCGCTTTTTTCACCAAGTCTTGTGCTGTCCTTCAGTGCCACAATCGGAATTATTGTCTATTTTGAGTATTTCAGCCACTTTATCTCAAAGGCACTTCCCATCAGATTCGCCGCCGATTCCCTTGCGCTATCACTTTCAACCTTCATCGGAACAGCATATTTCACAGCTGTGTTTTTTGAAAGAATATCGTTCGTTCAGCTGCTGACAAATTTATGGATAATCCCGATTGTAACCATCGTATTCTGCTTCGGCTACCTTTCATGTATTTTCTACTACATCATGCCTCAGCTGTCATATATGTTTCTCCGCTATCCCGTCGCAGGCGGACTCAGAGTGATAACGCTCACCGCCAAATTTTTCGGGAACGGAGCATGCGTTGTGAACATGCCGCCTGCCTTCAGCCGCACAACAGCCTTTGCAATCAGTCTTTGTGCCTCAGTCATGCTTTATCTGCTTCTCAAAACCTTTTATGATATGTCGCCTAAAAGCTCATAACAAGCTTTTTAAACGTATTTCCGCGCTCCTCAAAGTTTTTGAATAAATCAAAGCTTGCACAAGCAGGAGACAAAATGACGATATCCCCCTCCGCGGCAATTGAACGCGCACGGAGTACGGCATCCTCAAACGTATCCTCACGGCATATCGGAAGGTTATTATAGTTTTTCGCATTCTTCACTGCTTTTTCAATCTTTTCAGACGTATTACCAACAAGAACAAGCTTTTTCACGCGGTCGTTCACAGTTGAGCCAAAATCGTCAAAAGGAATTTTTTTGTCATATCCGCCGGCAATCAGAATGACCTTTTCATCAAAGGACAAAAGACCTGCCGTTGTCCTTGCGGGACTGCTGGCAATGGAGTCATTGTAATACTTAACACCGTCAAGCTCTCTGACAAACTCAATCCTGTGCGGAACACCGCCGAAATTCTTTGCAACATATTCAATGCTTTCACGTGATACAAGCGGATATACCGCGCCGATAGCTGCCATGTAGTTTTCAACATTATGCATTCCCGGAATCCTTATGTCTGCAATGTCAAGAATAACATTTTCCGTACCGTCATGATCTTTGATGATGATTTTACCGTTTTCAAGACATATTCCTTCCGACAGTTTGCTGTGTCTGCTGAAGAAAATGTGATTGTGTGCAGAATCCGCAAATTCTCTTGTAATTTCATTATCATAATTCAAAACAACTCTGCCGTCCGGTGTCTGATTGCAGAATATATTCTTTTTCGACTCAGCATATTCGCGAAAATCCTTATGCCAGTCAAGATGGTTCGGCGTCACATTTGTCACAACCGCAATTTCGGCACTGTGCCGCATGGTGTGCAGCTGAAAGCTGGAAAGCTCAAGCACTGCTATATCGTCCGCGCACATTTTTTCAACATCTTCAATCAGCGGTCTGCCTATGTTTCCTCCGATATAACAATTATACCCCTGCTTTTTCAGCATTTCGGAAATGAGCGTTGTTGTTGTTGTCTTTCCGTCGCTGCCTGTCACAGCAATTATTTTTGATGGGCAAAGCTCAAAAAAAAGCTCCATTTCCGAGGTAATCAGCACTCCTCGGTTCTGCGCTTCCGCAAGCTCCGGAACATCTGCGCGAAGTCCCGGAGTTTTAAATATAATTTCTGTGTCTGCGGGAATGCCTTTGAGATATGACTCGCCAAGAACAAGCTTCACTCCAAGCTTTTCAAGAATCTGTGCACTTTCTCCCAAATCACCAAAGTTTTTTTTGTCATGTGCCGTTACAATCGCACCCCGTTCGGTCAAAAACCGAATAAGCGGCATATTGCTCACTCCAATACCGATAACCGCCACCTTTTTCCCTTTTATAAAATCACCGTATCGCTTTGCGTCCATCAATAATCCCCGTTTCTATATAAAATTTCAACACTATCGCAAAAGCAGACCGCAACACAAAACAAAAGTCTTTTGTCACAGCCTGCTTAAATAATTCAATTTTTACAACGCTGCAAATTATTCAGCGTCAAGAATGTCTCCCAGAGTGAATGAACCTTCCTCTGTGTAGGATTCGTCCGAAACAGCCTCCGCATTGTTTTCATCAGATGCTGCATCATAGTCGGGCAGAAGAACCTTCATTGAAAGACCGATCTGCTTTGTCTCGTTGTTGATTTCAACAACCTGAGCTTCAACCTCGTCACCAATGTTGAGAACATCGGACGGCTTTGCAATTCTGGTGTTTGAAATCTGCGAAATATGAATGAGACCGTCAACATACGGTGCAATCTCCGCAAATGCGCCGAAAGGCAGAATGCGGACAATTTTGCACTTAACATTGTCTCCGACCTTGAGGTCATGAGTTGCCTTATACCACGGGCTGTCCTCTTCCTTCTTATGACCGAGAGAAATCTTCTTTGTGTCTCTGTTAATGTCCTTGATATATACATCAATCGTGTCACCAACCTTGACAACCTCCGACGGATGCTTGATTCTGTCCCAAGAAAGCTCGGAAATGTGAACCAGACCGTCAACACCGCCAAGGTCAACAAATGCGCCGAACGATGTTATTGACTTAACAACACCTGTGTATGCCTTTCCGATTTCCGCGTCAGCCCAGAATGCCGCTTCCTTGACTTCCTTAAGCTCTCTGACGAGAGAAACTCTGTTCTCCTCGCGGTTAAGCTCCTTAATGTAAACCTCAATTGTATCTCCAACCTTAACAACCTCTGACGGATGCTTGATGTGCAGATTTGAAAGCTCAGAAATGTGAATGAGACCGTCTACACCGCCAAGGTCAACAAACGCGCCGAAGCTTGTGAGTGACTTAACCGTGCCTGTGTATTTCTTGTTCACTTCTGCATTTTCCCAGAATTCAGCTGCCTTTTTCGCGCTGATTTCTTTTGCAACAGACTTGATTGAGCCGACAATTCTCGGACGACCCTTGCGGTCTGTGTCCATCTTTATGATTCTGAATGAAACGTCTGTGTCAAGCAGCGAGCCGAGATTCTCAACAAAACGCTCAGCAGCCTCAGACGCAGGGATAAACACTCTGTTGCCTTTAATCTGTGTTGTGATTCCGCCTTTGACAATTGCATTGATTTTGCCTGTCAGAACCGTCTGATTTTCAAAGTCTTCACGAAGCTCCTGCATACCTTTTGCAGCATCGATTTTTTTCTTTGAAAGTCTGACAACTCCGTCTCTGTCGCTGACATGAACAACAAAAACCTCAACCTCTTCGCCAACCTTCACCAAAGAGTTGATGTCAGCAGACGTATCGTCGGTCAAGTCCTCAAACGGTATAACGCCGTCATACTTGCCGTCGATGTCAACCTGAACCTCAGTCGGAGTGATTCCGATAACAACACCCTTAACGATGTCGCCTGTGGTTAAAGGCTTCAATGTCTCCTCCAATGCCTCTGCAAAGTTCATTTCATTTGTGATTTCCGCCATGGTTAATTTTGCCTCCTTGATTACCGAATCCGGAGTTGATGCTCCGGCGGTAATGCCTACTTTTAATATATTTTTTTTAAATAAATGACTTAACTCATTTAATTCTTTGCTGTTTTCAAGCTTGTGCGTGTTCGGACACTCCTCGCGGCATATTTCATAAAGCTTTTCCGTGTTGGAGCTGTTCCGTCCCCCGAAAACAAACATCATATCACACTCGCCCGCAAGCTGTGCCGCCGCAAGCTGACGTTCTTCGGTCGCACTACATATTGTATCAAAAAATTCTGCATTTGTAAAATGTTTTTTTAAAATTTTTTCAATTTTTTTTACTTTTTCTTCGCGCATGGTCGTCTGAGATACCATGGCAACAGGCGTTTTGTCACTTTTGCACAAAATTTCGGAGCATTCTCCGCAATCTGCAAGGACAATTGCCGAATCGTCACACCACCCATTAATTCCTTTGACTTCGGGGTGATTTTTGTCGCCTGCAATAATAATTTGTCTGCCGTCATTAAATTCCGTCCGAACGATTTTGTGTATCCGTTTAACATACGGACATGTCGCATCAACAATATCGGCACCCAACGACGCAAGCATTTCATATTCACGCGCCGAAATTCCGTGGGCGCGGATTATGACCGTACTGCCATGCGGTATATCTTCTATGCTTTCCGCACATCTGACACCCTTTTTTTCAAGCTCTTCAATCACATCGCGGTTATGAATCAGCATTCCGTAAGTATAAATCTCTTTTTTTCCGCTTTCGGCTGTTTGATATGCCATTTTAACCGCGCGGTCAACACCGAAGCAAAATCCCGCTTTTTCCGCGACCTTAATTTCCATAAGTCTTTGCCCCCGCCAAACATGCAATCTGCGGCATAAGTATCTCATTTGTCAGGCTTCGTATATCAGCCGCCGAAACCCTCTCTTCTTTGTCGGGAAACTCAATCAAATCACCGACACGGACGGTCACACGGCTTCTGAAACGGTAGGTCGCCGAAATCCCGACCGGAAGAATCCCGACCTTTGCATGAGCTGCAATCATTGCCGCCCCTTGCTTCCCCTCTCCCAAAACGCCCGGAGTTCTCGAACGCCTGCCCTCGGGGAAAATCACAACACAACCTCCCTCTCTGAGACGTTCGACCGCACTTCTGACAGCCGCAACATCTCTGCCGCCTCTCTTCACGGGAAACGCACCGAGAGAACGTATCAGACGTCCGAACAGCGGAACCTTAAAAAGCTCCTCCTTTGCCATATACCCCATTTTAACAGGCAGAAAAGCACCAAGAAGCGGCGGGTCAAGGTTGCTGAGATGGTTCGGCGCAACAATAAACCCTTTTCCGTTCGGAATCTTTTCCGCACCGATTATTTCCACCTTAAACAGCAGCCTGAAAATGAACCGAACAACCAAACATGCAAAACTATAAAACATTTCTATCTTCCTTTATCAATTAACTCCAGAACAGCCGCAACAGACTCATCAAGAGTATTTCCTGTTGTGTCAACCGTAATGCTGTCCTCTGCCGCCTTCAGCGGCGCAATTGCCCTCTGTGAATCGTTTTTGTCTCTGTATTCCATGTCGCGCTTCACATCATCAAGGGTACACTCCGTCCCCTTTTGAACAAGCTCACGGTATCTTCTCATTGCACGTTCATCAACCGACGCCGTGAGAAAAATCTTCAGGTCGGCATTCGGCAAAACAAACGTTCCTATATCTCTGCCGTCCATAATGACATCGGTTTTCTTCGCCAGTGAACGCTGAAGCTCCAACAGCTTTGCCCGAACCTCGGCAATCACCGCAACATCTGACGCTGCCACCGAAACCTCGGGGAGCCTGATGTCCTCCGAAACATCTTCTCCGTTCAGATATATAATTTGCCCGGTTTCCCCATGTGCAATATCAATGCTGACCGAATCGAGTATTCCGACAACATCTGCCGGGTTTTTCGGGTCAATTCCCGATCTCAGTGCCGCAAGTCCGATTGCACGGTACATTGCCCCCGTATCAATATAAACAAATCCTTTTTTGCTTGCCGCAGCCTTTGCAATTGAGCTTTTTCCCGCACCGGCAGGACCGTCTATCGCAACCTTAAATGTTGACATACCAAACACATCTCCCTCAGAATTATTTTTCAAGCTTTTGTTTTAGTATGTCCATTTTTTCGTTTAATTCATTAATTTCCATACATTTTTTCTCAATAAGCTCAGAATTGTTTCTGTCCTCACGGAAGCAGTCATAAACCTCTTTGCCAATCTCCGCATAACGCTTTTCGATCTCGTTTTTAAGGTCATAAACAGAGTATTTTGTCTTTGACGCTTCAACAATATCTCCCGTTTTCTTAACGGCAAGCTGTGCCGTATCTACGACCGCTTTTTTTAAATTTTCAAAAAAATTCATAAAAACACACCCTTTCTGATTATACGTTAAACCTGAAAAGAATTATATCTCCGTCCTGAACAACATATTCCTTTCCTTCACTTCTCACAAGCCCCTTTTCCTTTGCGGCATTCATGCTGCCGTTTTCCATCAGGTCATCATATGCAACAACCTCCGCGCGGATAAAACCGCGCTCAAAATCCGTGTGTATTTTCCCCGCAGCCTGCGGAGCTTTTGTGCCTTTTTTAATTGTCCACGCTCTCACCTCGGGCTTTCCTGCAGTGAGATAGCTTATGAGTCCCAAAAGCCTGTAGCTTGCTTTTATGAGCTTATCAAGCCCCGACTCTTCAACTCCGAGTTCCTGAAGGAACATATCCTTTTCGTCCTTGTCAAGCTCAGAAATTTCTTCCTCAATTCTTGCGGAAATCACCATAACCTCTGATTTTTCCGAATTTGCAAACTCTTTGATCTGCGCAACATAGGGGTTGCCCGTCTCCGCCTCCGCATATCCGTCCTCTGCAACATTTGCCGCATATATCACGGGCTTCAGACTGAGAAGCGACACCTCGCCGAGCATTTCACGTTCATCATCTGTAAACTCCAGCGCACGCGCACTGACTCCCTCTTCAAGCTTTCCCTGAAGCTTTTCAAAAAAATCAATTTCAACCTGAAACTTCTTGTCGCCTGACTTCAGCTGTTTTTTCAGACGTTCAATTCTTCTTCCGATTATTTCGAGATCCGAAAGAATCAGCTCAAGATTAATTGTTTCAATGTCTCTGAGAGGGTTCACACTTCCCTCAACATGAACGATATTAGCATCTTCAAATGCCCTCACAACATGAACAATGGCATCAACCTCGCGGATATTTGAAAGAAACTTATTTCCCAAGCCCTCACCGCGGCTTGCGCCCTTCACCAATCCTGCAATATCAACAAACTCTATGACAGCCGGTGTGATCTTGTCGGGGTCATACATTTCCGCAAGCCGGTCAAGCCTCTCATCGGGAACCGCAACAGTTCCGACATTCGGCTCAATTGTGCAGAACGGATAATTTGCCGATTCCGCGCCTGCCTGCGTTATCGCATTAAACAATGTACTCTTTCCGACATTCGGAAGCCCAACGATACCTAACTTCATTTTATCACACATCTCCTTAATTTTACCGGGTTTTCGGCGTATACCAATATACGAACGAAAAAATTCTATTAATGCAGATTCAGGCATAATTCCCGAAGTATTATATGCCTTACCGATTATTACCCTATATAATCCGTATTCAGGATTTTTTCATGCTGAAAAAAGCTGATACAATGTAATCATTATATCATATCAGCTTAAATTTATCAATACCCAAAACCATATTTTTTACATTTGTATTTTCTCTCCCAAAAACCTCATATATCTCAGAATGTGTCGGCAATCAGCAATGGAATTGTGCAAAAAAAACAAGGGAAGCGGCTTTTGCCGTTTCCCTGAGACATGCCTTCTCACATTACAGACACATCAAACCGGCACAGCGGATTTCTTCAATCCGTCCGAATCACCTGTTTGTTCATATCAATAAGTCTGCAAATATTATCCACACTTGCATGTGTTGTAAATCCGTCCTGTGGTGTGTTTCTGCAATAATCAATCATTTTATCCGCCGTAGTTGACGCAACATGAAGTCTTGTATCCGACGACGCATAATATATTAAGATTTCTCCGTCTTTTTCTATTGCGCCGTTGCAGAATACGACATTGGAAACATCTCCGACTCTTTCTCTGCCGCGGGGTGCAATAAAATAGCCGCCGGGCGTGCAAATCACCTTTGTCGGGTCATCTAAATCCGTCATAAAGCAATAGAGAACATAACGGAGTCCTGCCGCGGTGTTTCTGACACCGTGTGCAATGTGAAGCCAGCCGTCTTTGGTTTTGATCGGTGTTGCCCCCGCTCCGTTCTTGACCTCTTTAATCGTGTGATAAACACGCTTTTCGATAATCTTTTCTTCTTCAATTTTTGCGTTTTCCATGCTGTCAACAAAAGCTGCGCCAATTCCCCCGCCGCTTCCCACGTCTATAAATCCGTCGGACGGTCTGGTGTAGAGCAGGTATTTCCCGTTAACAAACTCCGGGTGAAGAACAACATTTCTCTGCTGATATATCGTGTCAAGATCGGGAAGCCTTTCCCACTCAACCAAATCCTTTGTACGCACAATCCCGCATTTTGCAACAGCCGATGATGTATCGTCAACAGATTTGTCCTTTCTCTCGGAACAGAACAAGCCGTAAATCCACCCGTCCTCATGCTGAGTCAGTCTCATGTCATAAACATTTGTGTCATCTTCGCCGTATTTCGGAAGCTTTACGGGATATTCATCAAATTCAAAGCCGTCGATTCCGTTGTCGCTTCTTGCAACGGCAAAATATGACTTTCTGTCATAACCCTCAACACGGGCAACCACAACATATTTTCCGTCAAGAAAAAGCGCGCCGGCATTTAAAACCGCATTAACTCCGATTCTCTCCGAAAGATACGGGTTCGTCTGCTCATTCAAATCATAACGCCACTCAAGCGGAATGTGTTCGTTTGTGAGTACGGGATTTACATATTTATCATAAATCCCGTTATACCAATTCCCGTCTGTCCTATTCCTTTTTTGAATCAGCTCCCTGTGTCTCTCTTTTATAATTTTCAGTTTTTCATTAAAGCTTTTCATATTCCGCTGTCTCCTTACAGTGCCGTTCAATCACTTATTCCGTTTGCATTCTTCAATTATTTTGCTGAGCGAGCCTGTCGCAAGACAGATTGACGTGTCAGCCGCTCCGTAGTATACACGCAGTCTGTCCTCTTCTATATCGGCTATGGCGCCGCAGCTGAATACAACCCCCGGGCATTGACCCCGATATTCATAATCCGCATCGGGCGTGAGTATAAACTTATTACACTTCCCGATCACCTTGCCAGGCTCATTCAAATCAAGCAGCACCGCACCAAGACTGTATCTTTGCCCCTCGGGTCCTGTTGATACGCCGTGAATGATTTCAAGCCAGCCGTCTTTAGTCTTGATTGGCGGAGTCGGTCCGATTTTCACAGGATTCCAATGCGCCCATGATTTAAGCACAAGTCTGTGTCTGCCCCAGTGAATCAAATCCGGCGACTCAGAAATCCATATGTTTGCGTGATAGGCTTCGTTGCTCGGCGCAGAAGCGTTTGTATACGGTCTGTCAAGACGATAATACATACCGTTGATTTTTTCAGGGAAAAGACACGGGACACGGTTTTCCGGCATTGCTATAATTTCAATATCTTCATATTCTTTAAAATCCTTGGTTTTGCCGAGAATTGACATTGTCCCCACACCCGAGCTGCCCGGTCTGATTATATAATAAACATCTTCTTCGGGGAAATAGGTGATTCTCGGGTCTATCACCCACCAGTCAAGCCCTTTGATAAACGGAACCTCTGACATTTTTATGAGAGGCTTCTCGTCAAACTTAAAATTGATTCCGTCCTTTGAACGGGCAACCTGAATGTACGGTCTTTCATCGCCCTGCGGTCTGACAGAACATAAAAGAATCGTTTCGCCGTTATACATGGTCTGTGCACAGTTGAATATCGCCTCCGCACCCGGATAATCTGCCGGTCTGATTATCGGATTGCCCTCATATCTCTCTAAAAACTCTTCTTTGAAAATCAAATCCTTCTTATCCATTTCTTTTCTCCTTTATGGTCGGTATACCGATATTGCGTTAAGACTGCCGCTGTGAAGCTCCACGAACACATAATCTCCCTCCTGAATATCGGAAAATCTGAGAAGTGAACTTTGGTTTTTGCCTATTGTGTAGCAGTTAACATATGTTGTTTCTCCGCACACGATTGTACGGTTCCATGACTGCGGGAAGCCCTCTGCTCCGTGAGCGTTAAACACCATTCCTTCACTGTGCTTTTTAATCACCTTTCCGAAAGCAACCAAATCCTGAGCGTAAAACTGCTTTTCTCCTACGCCCCAGCCCTTGCCCGAGTTGTTCAGCACCTTTGCTTTTTCAAAGGTTTGCTCCGCAAGCGGACGGTCATAGTCAAGTGCAAGACTCACGCCGAAAAGCACGGTTCTTCCTGTGTAGTCACTGTTAAACTCAATCATGTCTCCTTCCCGAATATCCTCCCACGTTCTGACCGAATCGGCTCTGCCGCCGTTTTTCCAGTTGCCGTAGTTGTCAAAAAGCTTGCAGGAATCGGGATTTTTATATGCTGTCTGTTCCCACCAGCTTGCTCTGTAGGTTATGTAGTCGAGAACCTCATCATTAACATTGTCGTAGTATTCACCTTTCTGAAGAACAAAGCAAGAGGTGAGCCACTCGGAGCTCAGCCAGTTGTTGCTTGCCGCGCTGCCGTGCATCATAACTATTGCCTCGGGAGTGTAGCAATCGTCAACATCATAGATTTTCACTTTGTATTCTTCATTATTGCTTATGCTTTCTGTCGAGCTGACTCTGTAATATCTTTCATTGTCATCGAGCGGAATATGGAACATCGCCGTCCGTGACTGATTCAGTCTGTATATCGCACCGAACGATTTTGTCGCTCCTCCGAGATATACAAGCGACCCCTGAGTTTCATAATCATAGTTTATCTCAAAATTATCGCCGCTCTTATAGCTTCCCCACTCGGTGTTCGGCTGTGCGGTGTCAAGCTTTTTAATCTCTCCGTTTGAATTCAACATATATCTGACAAGCTGTTTGGTTAACCGTCCTCTTTTGTAAAGCTCAGGTGCACTGCCGCCGGCAATATCATCTTCACTCATCACCGTTCCGTTGTATTCAACCTTGTCGGCAAGCCCGTATGACATCATCTGTCCGTCCTCAGTGAAAAGCTGCATACTGATTTCCGCAGAGAATTTATAATCGACGCCAAGCCTTCTTGCATATCCGTATTTCAGCCTGTTGTCAACCGCAACCGAGTTTATGATTTTGCCCCTCGGGTCAAGATATATCAAAATTCTGTCGCCGATATTATGAGGCAGCTTTTCGTCCGATTCCTTAAAATAGGTTTCAGCCATTGCAAAGCTCTGATTGTCTATTTTATACGGAGTTTTGCTTTTTCCGCGAAATTCGGAATATTTTCCTTCAACCGTTTTCTCGTCCAGAATATATAATTCCGTTACAGTGCTGCTGTTCGGCGCAGTCAGCAGCGATATGCCCATACGCATATTTATTTCCGAAAACTCTGCCTTTTCGCCGTCCGAACGGAACATTCCTTTGTATTTGCCGTTTCTGACTATCTCCGAAACATCATACTTTGTTCCGAGCTTATCAACAACCGAATAATCCTCTGCATATTTCGCATTCGGCATAAAGCTTGTATACTCATAAACAAAAAGTACGTCATATAACCCGTCTTTGTCATGGTCAATAAACTGCAAATAACCGTTTTTTATGTTATATATTTCCTCTGTGAAGCCCGGATATGCTATATGGTTGTAGATAACATTCGCATACTTTTGCAGTCTGACCGTTCTGAGACCTCCGTTATCATCATAATACTGAAACAGTGTTTTGTCGCCCGACAGCTTGGTTTCCGTGCTGTCATTAAAGTATTTCATGTCATTATAACGCTCATCAACCGCAACGGAACAAATTTCTCCGTCGCTGTTTATATACGCTTCAACCTTATATCCGAGATAATCATCGGCATCGTCAATGCCCTTGCAGCGATATTCGGTGTTGTCAATGCGCAGGGTATTATCACCTGCCGGGTCACTCCCGTTCACAGACGTATATGAATTTGCTCTCACAACTCCGGAAATCCGCGTGATCTTTAAATCAGTGTCAAGCAGTGTCAGATCGGAAAACCTGTATGACGGTTCCTTTCCGCTGAAAACCATTTCAAAGCTTTTTAAATCAAGCAGGTTATAAAACATATTATAAAACTGCTCTGCCGTGAGCTTCTTCCGCGCCTCCGAATAGCTTATTCCGCTGAGCAGACCCTGCCTTGATGCCTCTCTGAAATAATCCGATTCACTGCCTTGGCTTCCGTTATACTTGAAATATGCTCCGTAGCCCGCGGAATCCATAAATATAATAATTGCCTCGTCAACAGTCAGGATTTTATCCTCTTCGCCTGCTTTATAGTATTTATTATACATTTCGTCACTTTGAAACAATAAGTTCAAAGCATTTTTGAGTTCAAGACGTGTAACCGTTGTTTCGGGAACATATTTTGAAATCAGTCCCATATCCATGGAAAACTTTATTTTTCTGCTGATTTCATTGGTTCCCGGCGTGTAATAAATTTCTCCGTTTGCTTCTTCAACTCCGTGGTCATATAAGTATTCTTCCATTATATAGTCCCACGGTCCGGCAAATACCGGACACGCCTGAAGCAGCAGCATGACTGCCACGCCGAAAGCTGTAAGTTTTTTTACCATTCTGCTCAATCCTCCCTATATCTGATAGTGCGGTTAATCCAGTTCATTGAGCAGAGAGCATATAATCTTTGCCGCCTCAGCTCTTGTTATATTCCCCTGCGGAATAAATTCACCGCTTTCGTAGCCGTTTACAACACCTGCCGAAACAAACATTCTGACAGCCTCCAAAGCATAATCCGATATATCCGCCGCGTCGGTGAATGTCAGATCGGCAGGCTGAATCGCTCTTATATCTCTTGCCAGCTGAGTCACTCTGTACATCATAACAACAGCATCCTCTCTTGTGAGCGTCTGCCCCGTGCCAAATCTGTTTTCATCATATCCGTTCACAATACCGAGCATATATGCCTTTGCAACAAAAGAATAATACCACTCCGCTTTGTCAACGTCCTCAAAGTCGCATTCTCCGTCCTCTGTGTCAATGGTGAACGCCGAAAGAACAACCTTTGCCCATTCCTCCCTCGTTATGGAATCATCGGGGCGGAAGCTGCCCTCCGCGTCTCCTGTCATTATGCCGTTTTCATAAACAAACCGAATATTCTCAGCCGCCCAGTAATCCGCGGAGACATCAGGGAAAACTCTTTCTATTGAATTAATATCTCCCACCAAATCCGACCCCGGACCGACATATGTGTTTGATATGGCAAAGCCGCGTCCTCCGCCGCCCGAACCGCCGCCGCTTATGATGTTGTCGTCCTTCTTGCTTCCGATAAGCCTTGCAATCTCATCATTAAACTGCTTCACAACCTGTTCAACCGACGTGTATTCATTGTTTTCAAACACCTTTGCAAGCTCAAACGAATCCACCTTGGTGAAATCTCCGGTAAAGTCAAGCTGAAAAACATCATTATATCTTTGCAGTGCGGCAATACTGCTTGTTCTTTCAGTGTTGCTCATGCAGGCAAGCGCACATGCCGCTCTGAAGGTGTCCCGGGTGCCGTCTGCCGTCTTCGGCACATTCTGAGACACAAGCAGCTTAAACTTCTCTGCAGTCTGCTCAGGGTATTCAGCAAAATCGGCGTTGCTTATGTCGCACCCAAGCTCGTCATAATAGGTTACGTCAGCAATAATTTTATTGACTGAGCAATTCTTTATATCTGCTATGTCACATGCCGCAAGGAACGCGTCCTCCACCGAAAAGGTCGATGCAAACCCGTCTTTTTTCATGCTTTTCATGAGTGACAGCACCGTTTCCTTATTATTTTTCCACGCAGCGGAGTCCGTGTTTATATACCACGCATCAGCCGCACCGCTCAGCAACGCGGTTTCAAAATTGCCTGCGGCGTTAAGCTCCGCAAGCTTTGCAGAAGCGGCTGCGAAATCCCCGTCAGCCGCGGTGTTATACATAAAGAGTCTGCATCTTCCGCCCGTTTCCGCGTTATCACTTTCTCCCGCCACCGCCGCATAAACGCCGCTTTCCGCACTCTCCGGCATCAAAAACTCATATTCGGCGGAAGCGTCTGACAAATCCTTCTCCCCAAGAAAAACCGGATTTGTCAGATTTCCGTTTTTTGCCGCTTCAAGCTCGGCTGCCGGAACAATATATACCGTGCTTCCCTTGTCAAACCCTTTGAGATAGCCTATATTCAATGTTATCACAGCGTTTGCCGCTTCGGACAGCTTGGTTATGCACACACTGCTTGTGTCTGCCGCAAAGGCAGCTGTTCCTGCCGTCACCGCAGCAACAGAAAATGCACAAATCCGTTTTAATATATTCATTAGCATTAAGCCTCCTTAACAACATGTTTATTTCGTATATACCTGCACATCATCAATTGCAAGTCTGCCGTCTGTTCCAATTATTCTGATATACTTTCCGCTGAATTGACTCATATCGACAGTCTCGGTCATTTCGGAGTTTTTGCCGCTTTTAACCTCTGTCCAGCCATTTCCGTCCTCCGAAACAAGAATCTTATAGTTATATCTTTTTATGCTTCCGCTGTGCCAATGCACAACAAGTGATTTAAGCGGCACATTTTTTCCGAGAGTCACCGTCAGGTAATCGTCCTTGTCCTCTGCACTCCAGAACGAATCCTCTCTGCCGTCAAAAACATGAGGTACAAGCTTTCCCTCAGCGTCACGACAATCCTCGATAATCGTGCTCGGTTCCCACTTGTAATTAACCTGCGGCATTTCAATTTCCGTCATTTTCCCGAAATCCTGCCAGTTATAATATTCAGGTTTTGGTTTTGGCACATAAACATTGGGCGAGGTCATCGTGATGTCATCTCCGTCAACCACAACGTTAATAACGTCCTGTGTCTCATCTTTTCCGAGAGTGAACGCAAGGGTCTGTGTCTTTCCGCCGACCGTAACCGTCACATCATATCTTCCGCGGTGACCGCGGATAACAGCACTTCCGTTTTCATCAGTTGACACCGTTTCGTCCGTTTTCCATTCATGGTTCACAAGCTTATCCCATTCATAGTAAGCAGGGTGGCGGTTATCGTCCTTATCCCAGAACACGGAAAGGTCAGGAGTCTTGCCGTCATAGTTATAAACCCAGACAACAAACGTGGACAGGGCAGGGTGACTGTAGCAGGCAATCAGAGTGTCCCTCAGATACGGTGCTCTGAGCTCATACTCGGGAATTGCCGCGTCATATTCGGTTATGGCAACCTCGTCTGCAACCTGTGCCGCCATATCTATGTTCACATACCACCACTGCGGATGTGAAGCCGAACCGACGTGACCCTGGATTCCGCAGATATCAATCGGCGCACCGAGATCCTTTAAATACTTAGTATATGCCACATGGTCAGGCAAAGCCGTTCCCTCAGGTGACGAGTTGCCCGAAATTGTTTCAAGGTGCACAAGCTTTGCATTCGGGCGTATTGCCTTAACCATCTGATACATTCTCACGCCCTCGTCCCAGCCGACAGACTTGATCCCGTCATCATGACGGGTTGCAATCTCGTTCATGACATCAATCTCAATCGGGTAATCGCCTATAAATGTGGATATAATATTAAACTGTTTTTCAAGTCTTGCCCTGACTTCGTCCACCGATACACTGTCAATATTCCAGTTCGCATTGCCGACCATCGGCAAAAGATAAGCACCCCTGTTTTCAATTCCCGTTCCGGTTTCCCAGTATACGCAATGCGCTCTGACGTCTATGTCATTATCCATACACCAGTTCACAAAGTCGGCATATCTCTTTGCTGTCCAGTTATTTTGCTGGAACTCGCCTGCCTTAACCGTTCCGACCAGGGTATTGACCCCAAGATTCTTAAAACGCTCAAGCCATTTCTCTCCGTTGAATCCCGTATTGGTTCTGTAGAGGTGTCCGTTTTCAAAAGTGCTGTTCCACACCATTGATCCCCAATTAAACTCACTTCGCGTCATTTTTGCATTGACGACCGCGCCCTCAATCGGATTTCCGTCTTTGTCGGTCACGGTAACCGTCATATTGTTCTTGCGGTACTTCTCAATTCGTTTAAGAGCCTCCTTGCGCCAAAGCGCGTCCTCCTCCATACCCTTGTAGGTTGCAGGAATCTTCGGAACCTCCATTCCCTCAGGCAATCCCGAATACAAGTCCAGCTTAACATCGGCTATCTGTATTTCCTGAAGCGAGAAGTGCTGTCTGAAATTAAGCGACCAATCGTCCATGTCGGCTGCGGATATTGCCAGAAGTCTGAACTGCTGCCAATCTGTTGAAAGCTGCACCGTTTCCGAAATGGATTTTGTCCATGTTTTGTTCTGCTCCAGCGTAACATTAAGCTGAATCTTTCCGCCGTCGCTCTTTGCGAATATTCCTTTTGCCCAAAATGTTATGACAAAAACATCATCCTTTTTCACAGGAGTCTTTTGCCAGTTTACAATCTGTGAAGCATAGAATGTTGCCGGCAGACTTGTTGCCTCCCAGTCAATTGCCTTGTCAAAGCTCTGACCTTCAACATCAATATACTTCTCGCTGAAGCACTCAGGCATTTGCCTTGACGCGGTTTCAAAATATTCAAGTCCGCCCTTGATTATTTCGGTTTTATACGGGTCCGAAACCTTGTTAAACTTTTCAATCTCCGCCTGAAGGTCATATTCCTCCACTTCTTTAAGCCAAAGTCTGACGTTTGATAAATCGCTTCTGTCAATCTGAATATTATAAATATAACATATCATGTCGAGAGGAACCATGATTTCCCTGCCCGACAGGCAGAACTTTTCATCAAGCTCAACCGTTATATTATTCATCTCAAGCGTATCACCGCCAACAGTGACAGTGAACATATCATCATTAAACGTTCCGTGCAGAACCTTTGTCAGAGCGTTATAGTCATATGTCATGCCGAGCGCGTCAAAAAGCGGCTTCATCTGACACATAATCTTATCGTTTTTAATCACCGTCGGCTTTTCAAAGCTGATTTCATCGCTGCCGAAATAAATGTGAATATCGGTCTGCCCCTCGGCGGAAGCTGACGTCGGAAAAAACGATGCCGCCATTATCAGAGCAAGTAAAAAACTAAGCCATTTTTTCATAATCACACCTCTGTTCAATCAGCAAACTCCGCCGCCCTGCGCAGAGCTTTAAGCCCCGTGAGACCGTTCCACACAAACACCTGTATCACATTGCCTGTGTCTGCCTGCAATCCGGCGAAATTGACATTATGTATTCCCGTAATATCCGTAATCTGCTGTGAAGCCGCAGACTTCAGTCTCATAACACTCTTTTCACCCATATTCACCTTTTCCCATATGACCGCCGTCACAACAGCGTTCATCACAGACACAGAGCCTGCCTTTGAAAGGGTCACGCAAACATCATTGCTTGCACCGACGCTTCCGTTTTCCGAACCGTTAAGTGTCACCGAAAGAACATCACAGCCGTCTGAAGTTCTGAAGCTGTGCTCGCCGGCATATTCAAGCCCCGCCGCATTCTTAATGTTTTTAATCTTAAGCGTATATTCACCGCCGGATTTCAAGCCGCCAAGCGTAACTTTAAGCTTGTTTCCGTCTGCTGATATTCCTCCGATTTCCGCACCGTTGTCTACCGACAAATCCGAAGCGGACGGAACAGACGCAATTTCAAGATTAAACACCAGCTCTATCTCCGGTCTGCTCAGCGGAAGAAGATCACGGCTGTCAAATCCGCCTGTCCGTTCAAGTTTCATCGGCATTGGCGAAACCGAAAGATATTTCATTTCAGCTATGCGCGATTGGTCATAATCCATCAGCTCCGATGCCGCCTCAGCACCGGCAGTTTTTGTCGTGGCACTCTGCGCCATTTTTGCCTCTGCATCGCCATATACCGTCAGGTCCGTGCCGTCATTGAAAAGCTTTCCCAAATCCGTTCCCATTGTGACGGTTGCATATTCGCCGATTTCAACGCTGTGTCCGCCTGCATAGATGACATGTGCAATCTGTCCGCTCGACAGCTCACGCGTGTAGAGATTTGCATTTATTTTTCCCTCGATTGTGACAGTTCCGCTGTCAGACCATATCGCAGCCGAGTTTTCGCTTGTTCCGAGATAGTCCTTGCACGCAAACGCCCTGAGACGTCCCTCGCCGCATACGGTTATGCTGCCCTTTGCGCGTATGTTCTTGTTTCTTCCGTTATTCTGCCCCACCAGATTCAGCGTCACGTCTTCGGGAATGTTTACAATCAAATCACTGTCCGAATATATACATGAGCTTGCCATATCCGTTCTGTAGCTGTTCGACGCAACGGATAGTTCTGTGTCCTGCAAAATATACAGCGTTTTAGAGCCTGCGTCATATTCGGCATATGCACCGCCCGCGCTTTCCGACGTTGCATAGCTTTCACCTCTTTTAACCAGATACCTGGCGTCTCCCTTGAGAGTTATGGGTGTGTCGGCATTATTAAAAATTGAAATTTCATAGCCTGCCGCAGGTTCAAGTCTGACATATCGGTCATTCTCCTGCTCGGTTTCATGAAAGTCCGCGTTTCCGTCATTTCCTTTTGTTCTGTCCTGATCCGTTGCTGATGAATCGGGAGCATATTCAAACTCGGTTGCCCATTTTTGCTCGTACGAATCCGGCACAGAGATTTCTCCGCTTTCTGTTTCATAGAGCTTTTTATTCGCTGCAAGGCTTGCACTGTTGTTTCTTGCACGGAGATAAAGCGAACCGCCGTTCAGCCTGACTTCGTTTGCCTTTATGAGAGTTGTGTAGTTTTGTTCAAGATGAAAATAACCTAAATTATACGTCGTTTCATAAACATCAATAACTCCGCCGTTCAGTGTGACCGTGCCGTTTGCATAAACACCGTACGACTGCAAGCCCCCGTTCTTTTTTCCGGCAGGATTTGCAGTCACTCTGAGCAAGCCCTTCTTCATTCCGTTAACCGTTAAATCACCTTCAACATGTATGCCCTCCTGTCCGAAGTCACTTGGTGACTGGCGATCCAGATACAGCAGATTGACATAATTTCCAAGCTCAATCGTGAGGCTTCCGTTTGCGTATATTCCATAATACTTATCATTTGAAGCGTCTCCGTCGCCGTCCGCGTCGATTTGCTTAAGTGGCATACCCACCTCCCACGGACTGGAGGTTATATCTCTTCCGCCTTTAAAGGTGAGTGTGCCCGTCTGTGAATCAAGCTGTGCAAGAAGTGTCCACGCTCCGTCCGAATCGGTATCCTGCGCAGAAGCCTTCACCGTTGTTTTCGGAGCACCCTCTGCCTTGCCGATGAGAAGATACGGTGTGTCCGAGTCAAGCCTTTCTCCGCTGTAATACACCACACTTGCCGTATCTGTGCCTTCAGCACTGACAGGCATTGCCGAAATCGCCGCAACGGTCATACAAATGCTTAAAAAAGCAGATATTATCTTTTTCATAACGTCCTCTCTTTCCAAATTATATCAAAAGAGTTTATCAATGGGCTGTAACAGTTTACAGCCCATTGAACACGGAGGGAACACACAAAATGTATGTTTACCCTCCCTGAATATCAGCATTATCACTCTGCCGCCGTGTCAGCCGCGTAATATGTTCTGACCTTTTTAAGCGGCTTGAGTCCGTCTGCCGCACTCCAGACATAAAGCTTAATGCTCTCACCGCCGCCAAGAGTCAGCTCATGCTCTGCCCCGTCAGCACTTCCGCTGTATACCGCAGCCGATGTGAGAACACCGTTTGCGCCACAAGCCTTTGCCAGGACGAGAATTTGCGGAGCGGAGCTATCCGCAGCTGTCGTAGTGAACTTAACGGTGTTTGCAGTGTTGCTGACCGTTTGACCGTTATTCACGCTCACAGAGGATATTGCAACCGCTGCGTCTGTGGTTGACACCTCCATGTATGTTGAAGTTTTCATGTTGTCATAGGTATAATCATAAAGCTTGTCGCTTGCCTTAACCTCTTGTCCCCACATAGATTTGCTGCTTCCCAAAAATACATCAGCCGTATCGGGTATTACAACTTTGGCTGCCGTGTCTGCTGTGCCGATAAGATAACCCGGAGTTGTTCCTGCCGGCACTTGATTCTTAGCCATTTTTACGTTTGCATTATCAGTAAATTCAACCTGCGGAGCATATAAGACATTTGCCTGTAAACTTGACTTCTCAGCTCCTATATAAAGAGTTGCCTCAATGTCATCTATTGTTATTTTGCTTCCGCTGTATATTACTGAATTTACAGATTTATCTGTAGAAGAGCCTTCTTCTGCCTCTCCTGCTCCTATGGCTGCTTTCAGAATTCCTCCGCCTGTAATTGTCAAGTTCCCTGCCGTACGAATACAGTTAGCTCTTGCCACAGGCCAAGCATAGCTTGCTGTTGCTGTCAGTTGTATAACATTTTCATTTAAATTTACCGTTAAGTCAGAATCAGATTCTATAGTATAGACAATACCTTTTTGGCTATGGTTAAGTGTTGTATCCTTTAAGAACTTAAGTTCTTTTGTCAGCGTGCCGTCAGAATTTTTCGTTATGTTATATTCTGCTGCCGCGTCTGTTGAATCCTCATTTACTGTAACACTATTGTTACTCCCGACATGCAGATACTTTTCATATCCGCCGAGTTCCTGACCCATAACCTTGATTTTAAAGCCTTTTTCGTCTGCAAGAGTGTATTTTACATACATATCTCCCGTTTGCCTTGATGAATTGAACGTTGTGTTTCCGTCATTACCTTTATTTCTGTCTTGATCTGTGCCGCCGTCTGTTCTGTCAGGCGCATATTCAAACTGAGAAGCCCACTCCTGCTTATAAGCAGCAGGAACACTTATTGCGTCCTCATTGCCTGTTCCAATCCCATGAAGCGTTTTCTTTGTCGCAAGGCTGTATTCGTTGCTTCTTGCACGAAGATAAAGAGAACCGCCGTTCAGTTTAACATCATTTGCCTTTATAAGCGTTGTATTATTTTGGTCAAGATAAAAGCCAGAGCCCTTATTCCATGTTGTCTCATAAACGTCAAGTATACCCCCGTTTAAGATAACATTACCGCTTGCATAAACACCGTACGACTGCAAATTACCGTTTTGCAGTCCCGCAGGGTTTGCTGTCACTCTCAGCATACCGTTTTTATCTCCGTTAACTGTCAAGTCGCCCTCAACGTGTATGCCCTCTTGTCCGTAATTTGTCGGTTCCTGACGTCCCAAGTACAGCAAATTAACATTACTTCCAAGCTCAATCGTGAGACTTCCTTTTGCGTATATTCCGTAATATTTTTCGTCCGATGTGTTATTGTCGCCATTCGTATCTATTTGTTTAAGCGGCATACCCACATCCCACGGATTGGAGGTTATATCTCTTCCTCTTTCAAAGGTGAGTGTTCCCGTCTTTGCGTCAAACTGTGCAAGAAGTTTCCAATCTCCGTCCGAATCGGTATTCTGCGCAAAAGCCTTCACCGTTGTGCTGTCAGTCGTCTGTTTCTTGCCGATGAGAAGATACGGCGTGTTCGCGTCAAGCTTTTGACCGCTGTAATACACCTCCGTTGCAGTTGCAGATTCTGTGCCCGTTTCATCGTCCGCTGCCGAAACCGTCATGCCCATTGCAAGCACAGAAACAATCATGCAAATACTCAAAAATGCAGAAATTACTTTTTTCATTATATTTACTCCTTCCTTTTATTTGCGGCAGCCGCTCAGACGGCAGCCGCCGATTTATTATAATCTTTTCATTTAACTTTTTTTCGGATTGCTGCCCTGCTGCACTCAGCCCTTCACCGCGCCGATTGTCATGCCTTGTATAAAATATTTCTGGAAGAAGGGATATGCAATAAGCACAGGTCCTGCTGCCACAAGGCAAAGTGCCATACGCGCCCCCTCCTGCGGCATTTCTTCCATATTAAGCGACATTCCGGTCTGCTGTGCCGCGTCCATCATCTCTTTTATATTTGTCAGCATGTTCTGCATCAAAAATGCAAGAGTATATTTCCTTCGGTCGGTTATATAAAGCATGGGAGCTGCCCAATCATTCCATTTTCCGAGCGCAATGAACAATGCAATTGTCATGATTCCCGGAATGGCAATCGGGAAAACAAGTCTGAAGAACACCCGAAGCTCCCCTGCTCCGTCAAGCTTTCCCGATTCTATGATTGACGTCGGAACCGAGGTTTCAAAAAACGATTTCAGCACCATGACATTCCATGCGCTTATTGCCCCCGGGATAATCAGCACGGCAAGAGTGTTTGACATATGCAGCACATTTGCCTTTATTAAATATGTCGCCGCAATTCCTCCGCCGAACAGCATTGTGAAATACGAGAAAAATGAAAACGCATTTCTGTATCTGAAATCGGGTCTTGAAATTACATACGAATACATTGCCGTGACGAGCACGCCGAGAACCGTTCCCGTAACCGTTACGAAAATCGTAACGCCGTATGCCCTCATAATGACGCCCGTTGAGCCGAACACATATTTATAGGCGTCAAGGCTCAGCTTGCTTGGAATGAGTCTGTATCCATATTCATACAGCGTGCTTTCCTCCGTCAGAGATATGCTTAATGTCAGCAATATCGGAAAGATACACGCCGCACAAAGCAAAATGAAAAATATGTTGATAATTACGTCAACTGCTTTGTTATTTTTATTCATAATGTATCCCCCCTTTTAAAACAGTCCTGTGTCACTGTCTATTGTTTTTGCAGCCTTGTTTGCACCGACCACCAGAACGAATCCCACTATTGACTGAACAAACGAAGCGGCTGATGCCATTCCCATTGAAAGCGAGCCTGAGTCGGTCACAAGGTTGTATACGTATGTGGAAATTACATTGGTTGTTCCGTAGAGTGCCGGCTGATTCATCGGCAGCTGATAGAAAAGACCCATATCCAT
>CAKSIW010000041.1 GCA_934463175.1 uncultured Clostridia bacterium
GGTGGGCACAATAGGGCTCGAACCTATGACCCTCTGCTTGTAAGGCAGACGCTCTCCCAGCTGAGCTATGCGCCCACGCCAATCAAAACCGACGCGTAAATCAAAGCGTCAGCAATTATTATACACAATTGCCGACGTTTTGTCAATACCAAAATTGAAATTTTTTGCGGATTACGCAAATTTTTTGCTTGTTTGCCGCTTATTTACCCTTCTTTTCAAGAAAATCATTGATTTTCTGAACGAGTGCGTCGGGGTCTGTTCCGTGAACCATACATGCCTGCTCAATGCTCTCGCCGCTTGCCGACGGGCAGCCGAGGCAGTGCATTCCGATTTCAAGGAAAAAAGGTGCGGTCTCGGGGTCAATCTGCAAAACCTCCATTATGATTGTGTCCTTTGTTACCTTTGCCATAGTATTATACCTCTCTTTTGCTTAAATTTCTTTTGCCTATAGTATATCCTATTTTTCCGTTATTTTCAAGTCCTTTGAAAAAAAATTATTTTTATAAAATATTATTGTAAACCTTTTTGCATTTTCGGACAGGCAACCGTTTTTCCCACAGCATTGGTGTTTTGTTGTTTTTCCCATTTTATGACATTTATTTCCGTGTTTTTATACCCAAACCTGTGGATAACGTGCATAACTCTGTGAATAACTTATACTGCGCGGTTTCTTGTCCACAGGAAAATTTATGTCAACCCGACATTTTGTGCGCAGGGTTGACATAATTCCAAGAACTTTTTTCTTGACAAGCTGTCAACTCGTGAGCGAGTCGGAGAAGTCTTCAAACTGTCATTTCGGGAGCGAGTCAAGGAAGTCCTCAAGCTGGCTTTTGATGACCGTGACGCGCGGACCGTATATGACCTGAACGCCCGAGCCGCGCATAACAACGCCCGACGCGCCGCTTTGGCGCAGCAGAGACTCGTTAACCTGAGAGCTGTCCTTAACCGTGACACGCAGCCGTGTTGCGCAGCAGTCAACGTTTGCGAGGTTATCCGCACCGCCGAGTCCGCGTACAATCAGCTCCGATTGGTCGTTCTTTGCCGCTTCAACGTCACGTCTGGTGTATAGCTTGGTTTCAGCGTCATCGTCCTCACGCCCGGGGGTGATATAGTTGAACTTTTTAATCATAAAGCTGAAAACGAAATAATATACAATGAAATATATAATTCCGACCCAGATGATGTTCAGCCAATGTGTTTTTGCGTTGCCCTGAAGGATTCCGAACAGGAACAGGTCGATTATACCGCCCGAGAACGTCATGCCGACCCCGACATTCAGAATGTGCATCAGCATATACGCAAGTCCTGCAAAGGCACTGTGAATGATATACAGCACGGGCGCGACAAACAGGAACGTAAATTCGAGAGGCTCGGTTATGCCCGTAATCATTGCGGTGAGTGCCGCCGAGAGCAGAAGTCCGCCGGCTGTCTTTTTCTTTGACGGCTTTGCCGCGGTATACATCGCAAGAGCCGCTCCGGGCAGTCCGAAAATCATGAGGGGGAATTTTCCGCTCATGAAACGGGTTGCCGCAACCGAAAATTCTGTGGTTGACGGGGAGGCAAGCTGTGCGAAGAATATATTCTGCGCACCCGAAATCACCTGTCCGTCAACTGCCATTGTGCCGCCCAGACCTGTCTGCCAAAACGGCATATAGAACACGTGGTGCAGTCCGAACGGAATCAGCGCACGCTCAATTGTGCCGTAGATGAAGGTTCCGAAATATCCCGAGCCGAGAACGAGGTTTCCGAGTGAATATATCGCCGTCTGGATATACGGCCAGATGAAAAACATGATGATTCCGACGATTATGAACGCAAAGGTCGAAACAATCGGCACAAAGCGCACGCCGCCGAAGAATGAAATGACGGTCGGCAGCTGGATTTTATAGAATTTATTATGCAGAGCCGCAACGCCGAGACCGACAATGATTCCGCCGAAAACGCCCATTTCAAGCGATTTGATTCCGACAACTTCCGCGACCGTTCCCGTGAGCATTGCGCCCTCCTCCAGCCGTCCCGTGATTTCAAGCAGGGTGGATATGGTCTGGTGCATGACAAAGAACGCTATTGCCGCAGAAAGAACAGCCGTTCCGTGTTCCTTTTCAGCCATGCCGAGAGCCACACCCATGGCAAACAAAAGCGGCAGATTGGAGAACACAATGTTTCCCGTTTCCGCGAAAATCATCATGACCGAGTTCAGAAATGTTCCGTGTCCGAGGATTTTTTCAAGATGATATGCCGCAATCGTGGTTTCGTTTGTCAGCGATGATCCGATTCCGAGAAGAAGTCCTGCAATCGGCAAAAGAGCAATCGGGAGCATGAACGAACGCCCGATTCGCTGCAAAACACTGAATACCGCACTTTCTTTTTTATTGCTTTTAGTACTCATTGGTTTTTTAACCTCCGTTCCGCCGCCGTGTGGCGGCTTGTATAATCTCTGTTCCGCCGCCGTGTGGCGGCTTGTATAATCTCTGTTCCGCCGCTGTGTGGCGGTTGGTGTAATTTTCATTCTGCCGCCGTGTGGCGGTTGGTATAATCTTTGTTCTGCCGCTGTGTGGCGGTTGGTATAATCTCTATTCTGCCGCCGTGTGGCGGTTGGTATAATCTTTGTTCTGCCGCCGTGTGGCGGTCGGTATAATCTTTGTTCCGCCACCGTGTGGCGGTCGGTATAATCTTTGTTCCGCCACCGTGTGGCGGTTGGTGTAATCTCTGTTCTGCCACCGTGTGGCGGTTGGTGTAATCTCTGTTCTGCCGCTGTGTGGCGGTTGGAGTAATCTCTATTCTGCCGCCGTGTGACGGTTGGTGTAATCTCTATTCTGCCGCCGTGTGACGGTTGGTGTAATCTCTGTTCTGCCGCCGTGTGGCGGTTGGTGTAATTTTCATTCTGCCGCCGTGTGGCGGTTGGTATCATGTTTGCGCAGAATCTATTTTTTATATGCAAATGCCTCCGCGCCTGCGTCTGCCATAGCCGCCGCAATTGTACGGCTGCCCTTCAGCCCTCCGCTGTTCGTGACAACGGTGACAACGGTCGGGTCATATCCGCGCTTTCTCAGCAAATCAAGGTCGGCACGCGCAAGCGGCGACCCTGCCTTCACCTTCGCGCCCTTTTCGGTCAGAGGAACAAAGCCCTCGCCGCGCAGCTCAACGGTGTCAAGCCCGATATGCACCAAAATTTCCAAGCCGTCATCGGTTGTTATGCAATATGCATGGAGCGTGTCGGTGATGTCGGTCACAACCCCGTCCGCAGGACTGAAAACACTTCCCGAGGCAGGTCGGACAGCAAAGCCGTCACCGAGAATTTTCTGTGAAAAAACATCATCGCCGACAGCGGTAATGTCAATAATCTCGCCGTCTGCCGGCGACATGAGAAAACCTTCCTTTTTCTTTAAAAAATCAAACATGGCAAAAATCCTTTCATATCATCAGTCAAGACTGCGTATTTTTTCCAGTATCCCATCATATCATCATTCAAGACTGCGTATTTTTTCCCGTATCCCAAGCACTGCGGACGGCGAAACCGAAAGCTCGTCAATGCCCATTTCCGCAAACGTTTCGGTCAGGTCGGAATCCGCGCCGAGTTCGCCGCATATTCCTGCCCAGATTCCGTGCCTGTGTGCGCTGCGGGCCGTCATTTCAATCAGCTTCAGAACCGCCTCGTGGTGCGCGTCGAAAAACGGCTCAAGGCGGCTGTTCTGGCGGTCGAGAGCAAGGGTATACTGCGTCAGGTCGTTTGTTCCGATACTGAAAAAATCCACCTCCGCGGCAAGGCTGTCGCTGATGAGTGCCGCCGCAGGCGTTTCAATCATGATTCCCGTTTCAATATCCGCGCAGAACGGTATGCCGTCATTCGTCAGGCTTTGCTTTGCCTCCTCAAGCATGTTTTTTGCGCTCCGGACCTCGGAGAGAGAGGCAATCATCGGGAACATGACGGCAAGCCTGCCGTATGCCGAGGCGCGGAGAATGGCTCGCAGCTGGGTTTTGAATATTTCGGGCTGCGTCAGGCATATTCTGATCGCACGGTAGCCGAGAGCTGGGTTTTCCTCGTGCGGCAAGCCGAGATAGTCCGCGCGCTTGTCCGCGCCGATGTCCATTGTGCGGATTATGACGGGTCTGCCGCCCATTCTCTCGGCGACCTCCTTATATTTCCGAAACTGCTCCTCCTCGGTCGGGGGCGCGCTGCTTTCGAGATATAGAAACTCGCTTCTGAAAAGCCCGATTCCTTCCGCATCGTTTTGCAGCACGGCGGAGACGTCGGAGGGTCTGCCGATGTTGGCATAGAGCTTCACCCGTTTTCCGCTTTTTGTCTCGGTCGGCTTTCCGCGCAGCTCGGCGAGAAGGCGGTTCCGCTCTTCCTCCAGATTTTTTCTGATTCTGAAGTCCGCAACGGTGTTTTCGTCCGGATTGATGTATAGTGTGCCGCTTGTGCCGTCCAGCACGGCGGTTTCGCCCTCATGGCGCGTGTCAATCCCGCCCGTGCCGATGATCGCGGGAATGCCCATTGTCCGCGCAAGAATTGCGGTGTGCGAATTGGGTGAGCCTCCGAAGGTGACAAAGCCGAGAATTTTGTCTCTGTCCAGCTGAACCGTTTCGCTCGGGCTGAGGTCATATGCGGCAATAATTGCAGGTTCGGATAGCTTTTCCGCGCCGTCTCCGCCGCCGCACAGAATGCAGATCATACGGTCGGCAATGTCGTGGACGTCCGCGGCGCGTGCTTTCATATATTCATCGTCCATTTCCTCAAAGGTTTTTGCATATAGGTCGGAGGCATAGCTGACAGCATATTCCGCATTGACCGACTGGCTTTTCACGGTGTTTTCAATTGCGGCATAGAAATCTTCGTCTCCGAGCATGAGTCTGTGTATCTGAAAAATTTGTGCGTTTGCGTCGCCAATCTCGCTCAGGGCTTTGTCATAAAGCGCGGACAGTTCATCATCGGCGCGGCGGCGTGCGTCGGACAGCCGTTCAAGCTCCGCCGCGCAGTCCGAAACTTTCACGCGTTTCACCGCTTTGTCGTTTTTGCCGATGAAATGCAGCTTTCCCATTGCAACAGAGCCGGAAACGCATTTTCCGTTGATTTCAAGCATCAGGTATGCTCCTTTCGTATTGCAAGCGTTTGTATTTAATTATTTCTGATTGTTTGGGATTTTATGCAAAGAAAATAAAAAAACGGGGGTATACCCCCGTTGCCCCCTTTTTTTTGAGGGGAATTCCCCCTCAACTCTTTTTATAAGGAACAGAGTTCCTCACCGATTTAAAAAAACTTCTTTTTCTGTGGGGGCGTTGCCCCCAAAAACCTTTTTGCGGGGGTGCCGCCCCCGCAGCCCCCTGTGCGCCGTCATTGGTCATGTGTCGGAATTGCTTTGCTTGACCACCGAATTTTTGACGCACTCACAGATTAAAGCCGCAATCAGCGGCTTTGCTGTGCTGAAACGCACGCACATTTTAATGAAACTGATTAATTTGTGCGTGCGTTTCACGTCAAAAATCCATGCTCTTCGCAAAATCCGACATCATGACCAATAACAAGGCGCGGTGTAAAAAGGCTTTTTTGCAGACAAACCGTGAAGCAGAGCAAAACGTTCGTTGCCCGTTACAATTCGGGCGATTTACCAATCGACCGAACATCCCCCCTTTTCCAAAGGGGGGCGGCAAGTGCAGCGCATTTGCCATGGGGGGTTTAGGGCTCCCGAAAAGTGGAGGCATTGCCGACACTTTTTGGGAAAGAGGAGCAACCAAGCGTAGAGCGACTGTCCGACCGAGCAGGGAGGACGGAGCAAAACCGCTTGTGTTGCGACGACGGGCTGCGTTAGTCCTCCTTTTCCTCACCTTCCATGTTCTCTATCGCATATTCACAGCACTGTATTACAAAACTATTTAATGATATATTTGCGTTTTGTGCAATTTCTGACATCTTTTCTATTAATGAAATAGGCATTCTGAACGTTCTGTTTGTTGTGTCTTCTGCCTTTTTAACTTTAAACATTGCACTCATCTCCTTTATGTTAATTATAAACGCAAATAACACTTTTTTATGCAAGGTAAATTACACACGTATATGTGAGTGCAATTTGCACTTGACATTTTAAAGTGTAAGTGTTAATATAGAACAAAAAAGGAAGTGAATTATATATGAGATGGTGCTGTATATGCGGGAAGCAGTTTTCGCAGAGGAGTCCTGTGCTGCTGCACGTCAGCAGAAACGGCGGAAAAAACTATATGTGTCGCAAGTGCGCAGAGGTTTTTGCCGTGTTCTCGGATGAAAGCCTTTCTCTTCAGGAAACCATGCCGGCTGTTGTATATATTGCGGAAAACCTTGATAATATAACCGATCTTGAAGTGAAAAAAATTGTTGAGGACGCTGCAAACACTGCGGTCAGAGACCGACCCGACCGACCCTGAAATTTTGCTGTAACAACGGTGCGGCTCAAAATGTTCGTTGTGCGACACTGTTCGGGCGGTTCACAAACCGCCCGAATATCCCCCCCTTTTCAAAGGGGGGCGGCAAGTGCAGCGCACTTGACTTGGGGGGTTTAGGGCTCCCGAAAAGCGAGTAGGGTTCCCGAAAAGTGGAGGCATTGCCGACACTTTTTGGGAAAGAGGAGCGCACGGACTGAAAGCGATTGCGTGACCGAACAGGTCACGCGGAGCAAAAATGTCCGTAGCGCGACGACGAGCAGCCAAGCATAGAGCGACTGTCCGACCGAACAGGGAGGACGGAGCATAATTGCTTGTGCTGCGACGACGATTGAATTTCCGAAATTCGGTAATAATATAATGTGACGAATCAAGGAAAGGATAATGATATATGTTCAAGGCAAGAACCGACCTTGCGATTGAGGCAAGGGAGATGTATTTTGAAAGCTCCGCCATTGAAACCGACGCGGAGGGAGTTGAGGCGGAGGAGGAGCAGTGCGGCGAGGGTATCGCGGTCACAAGAGTGAAAATTCTGAACGAAAAGGGTGAGAAATGTCTCGGAAAGGGTGTCGGCTGCTATATAACCGTTGAACTGCCCGAAAATCTGCCGCGCGAACAGAGCGCGTATGAGGAAGCCTGCCGCGTCTGCGCAAAGGAGCTCTCCTCTCTCATCGGAGAAAGGCAGGACGGCACAATTCTCGTCATCGGTCTCGGAAACCGCGGCATAACTGCCGACGCACTCGGTCCCGAGGCTGCCTCATCTGTCATTGTGACGCGCCATCTTCTTGAATATATGCCCGAGGAAATCGACAGCCGTCTGCGGTCGGTCTGCGCGGTTTCCCCCGGTGTTCTCGGCAATACGGGCGTTGAAACGGGCGAGATTGTGCGCGGTCTTGCCGACAGGGTGAAACCGTCGCTGATTATTGCGATTGACGCGCTCTGTTCGCGGAAAATGGAGCGAATCAACAACACAATTCAGCTGACCGACACGGGAATCACTCCCGGGGCAGGCGTCGGCAACAAAAGAATGACGCTTGACAAAAAATCTCTCGGCATACCCGTAATCGCAGTCGGCGTTCCGACCGTGGTTGACGCGGCGACAATCGCGGGCGACACAATCGACATTCTTATTGATGAGCTGAAACGCGGCGCACAGGAGAATCTGCCGCTGTATAAAATGCTGTCGGTGATTGCGGAGGAGGATAAATATTCTCTGATAAAACAGGTTCTGCCGCCGAGGTGCAGGGACATGATTGTTACGCCGAAGGAGATTGACCTTGCGGTCAGAAACATTGCGGACATAATCGCAAACGCAATTAACATCGCGGTTCATGAGGGAATCACATTGCAGGACATCGACCGCTATAAATGAAAAATTCTGTTGACAAATTCTCTGCACAGGCATATAATTATAATTGGAAAATTATTTTTTGAGAAAGGCAGAGCAAATTATGAAATATATTGTTGTTTTGTGCGACGGAGCGGCTGACACGCCCGTACCCGAGCTTGGAGGAAAAACGCCCCTTGAAAAAGCAAAAAAACCGAACATCGACCGTCTTGCGTCACTGGGAGAGATGGGCATGGTGACAACCGTACCCGACAGCCTCCCCCCGGGGAGCGACGTTGCAAACCTTGCGGTTTTCGGCTATGACCCACACAAATACTACACGGGACGGTCGCCGCTGGAGGCACTTTCGATGGGCGTTCATCTGGAGCTGACCGACACCACCTTCCGCACAAATCTTGTGACGCTGTCGGACGATGAGCCGTATGAAAACAAAACCATGGTTGACTACAGCTCGGACGAAATCACAACGGAGGAGGCGGCAAAGCTGATTGACGCTGTCAACTCCGCGCTCCGCACAGAGGAATATGAGTTTTTCAGCGGCATAAGCTACCGTCACCTGCTTGTCTGGCACAACAAGGAAAACAAGTTTTCTCTGACGCCGCCGCATGATATTTCGGACAGAAAAATCACGGAATATCTCCCGAAAGATGCCACGCTCCGCGGTCTCATGGAAAAGAGCTATGACATTCTGAAGAACCACCCCGTGAACCTTGACAGAATCAAGCGCGGTCTGCGTCCCGCAAACTCAATCTGGATCTGGGGCAACGGCACAAAGCCCGACCTTGATACATATGCGGAAAAATTCGGAATACGCGGCACGGTTATATCAGCCGTTGATCTGATTAAGGGAATCGGCGTCGGCGCAGGGCTTGATGTGGTTGATGTTGAGGGTGCAACGGGAAATGTTCACACCAACTTTGACGGCAAGGCTGCTGCTGCGATTGACGCACTCCGCGGCGGTGCAGATTTTGTATATATTCATCTCGAAGCTCCCGATGAGGCGGGTCACAGACATGAAGTCGAAAACAAGGTTCGCGCGATTGAGCTTATTGACGAGAAAATCGTTGCGCCCGTTCTCCGTGCAATGGAGGAGGACGGCGAGGAGTTTTCAATGCTCATAATGCCCGACCACCCGACACCGCTTGCAATCAGAACGCATACCTCCGACCCTGTGCCGTATATAATATATAAGAGCGGCAATTGCACAGAACCGAAGGCTGTCACCTATACCGAGGCAGAAGCACGCAAAACGGGTATTGTAACCGAAAACGGCTATATGCTCATGAATAAGCTTTTGGGAAGATGACCCACAGGGGGCGTTTTGGCAAGCCGCGGAAGGAGCGATTGCCATGACGGGCGAAAAACTGATTAAATATTTGATATATGCTGCGGGAACAGCTTTTGCGCTGTTCCTGTTTCCTTTTCTTCTGCGGCTTTTTGCGCCGTTTGCCGCCGCGTTTCTGATTGCGGCTCTCAGCCAGAGAATGGTTCGGTTTCTGAAGCGGCGGCTGAAAATCAGCCGTGCGGTCAGCTCCGCCGTCATTGTCACACTGATTGTCGCGGCGGTCACGGGTGCGGCTGTGCTTGTTTCGTTTCAGCTTTTCACGCAGCTTAAAAATCTGCTGACCGCCTTTCCCGACGCTCTTTCGTCGTTTGAAGCGCAGCTTGAGGCGATTGGCGAAAAATACAGCGAAACGCATTTCAGCCTTCCTCCTGCGGTTTCCGAGCTTGCGGACGAGGCGATTCTGCAATTTTCCGACTATTCAAAAAATCTTTCGCGCAGTGTTGCGTCATATGCCATCGGAGCGGCAAAGTCCCTTGCGGCGGCACTGCCCGACATTCTGCTGTTTCTGACGATGTTCATTCTCGGAACATTCTTTTTCACAAAGGATTATGTTTTGATTATTAATTTTTTCCGTGAGATTTTTTCGGAAAATATAATCCGCAGGGCGGTTGCGGTCAAGCAGACCGTGACGCGCGCATTTTCGTCATATCTCAAGGCGCAGCTTATTCTGATGTTGATTACCGCGCTTCTGGTGACGGTTTGTTTGTGGATTGCGGGCATGAGCTATCCGCTTGTCTGGGGTCCCGTATGCGGACTTGTGGACGCGCTGCCGTTTTTCGGCACTGCCGCGGTGCTGGTTCCGTGGTCTGCGGTTTCGCTGATGTATGGGGACACATATTCTGCTGCCGCGCTTCTCATAATACAGGCTCTCACCTTCACTGTGCGTCAGCTTTCCGAGCCCAAAATTGTCAGCCGCCAGATTGGGATTCACCCGATTCTGACGCTGGTCAGTGTGTATATCGGGTTGAAGTATTTCGGAATTGCAGGGGTAATTATTGCGCCGATTGTGACGCTGATTGCAGTGAATTTTTACGTATCATATAAGGTTCACGGGGGCGCTGCCCCCAAAGCCCCCTTTTAAAAGATTTCTTCTTTATGGAAAATGATTACCGCACCATTCTTATGGAAACGGAGTTCCAAAACCTTTTTATGGGGGTGTTGCACCCCAAACCTCTTTTCATGGAAACGCTGTTTCCCAAACTCTTTTTATGAAAACGCTGTTTCCAAACCTTTTTTATGGGGGCGTTGCCCCCAAGCCCCCTGCGCGCCGATTATTGCTCATGTGTCGGATTAATTGCTTGAACAAAGGATTTTTGGCGCACGTCCGAATTAAAACCGCAATCAGCGGTTTTGTCGGACTGAACCGTGCGCACATTATGGAAATTGATTAATTCGTGCGCACGGTTCACACCAAAAATCCGTGTTCTTCGCAAAATCCGACATCATAACCAACAACAAGGCGCGTTTTCTCAAATTTTTCCAATTAGCCTATTGATTTTTTTCTCATTATGTGTTAGAATGGTTTTGCGACATAAATAAATATATAGTTTTCTCAAATAAAGCGTGTGTTTGGTAAAAACACGGGCTCCTTTTTCGCTTGGTTTGAGAAAACATTGTTGAAAAATTTGTGTCGCAGCAAACGGAGTTACGTGTTTTTCGGTGCGTAACTCCGTGTTGCGCACTTTTTTATTTTGAATATGCAATGAAGCCATGTTCTTGCGTTCTCTGACTGCCTCTGACAAAATGGGTAGTCCTCACGGAAAATCGTAAACACCGCGCCTTGTCGTCGCAACACAAGCGGTTTTGTTCCGTCCTTCCTGTTCGGTCGGACAATCGCTCTGCGCTTGGTTGCTCCTCTTTCCCAAAAAGTGTCGTCATCGTCGCAACGCAAGCGGTTGTGCTCCGTCCTCCCCGTTCGGTCGGACAATCGCTCTGCGCTTGGTTGCTCCTCTTTCCCAAAAAGTGTCGTCATCGTCGCAACACAAGCGGTTTTGCTCCGTCCTTCCTGTTCGGTCGGACAATCGCTTTGCGCTTGGTTGCTCCTCTTTCCCAAAAGCGGAGCTTTTCGGGAACCCTGTTCGCTCCGCTCACTTACTTTTTGTCCGCAAAGTATATCTTTAATTCCGCGCCTTGTCGTTTGTTTCGCAGTTGGATTTTGCGAAAAACATGGATTTTCGCCGTGAACCGTGCGCACACATTTTCATTTTCCTTAATTGTGCGCACGGTTCAGCACAGCAAAGCCGATGATTTCGGCTTTAATCTGTGAGTGCGGCTAAAATCCCTTGTTTGAGCAATTAATCCAACCGAGACGAATGACGGCGCGCAGGGGGTTGCGGGGGCAGTGCCCACGCAAAAAAAGAAAGTTTTTTAAAAAAAAGAGGTGTGGGGAACTTCGTTCCCCATAAAAAGGTTGGGGGAACATAAGTTCCCCCTTTTATATAAATGTACGCATCTTTTTATAGCATAAAAACATAATAACCGACAAAACCGCGCCGCGGCAAAGATTAAACGGTGCAATGGTACTCAATGCAAGCCCGAGAAGCACGCTCTGCGGAGCGTCCGGCATATAAAGCGGCAGCATAATAAACAGATTTGCCGCGACCCCTGCAAGGGTCATAACCAAAACCCCTGCACCCATTCCGATTGCCGCGCCGCGCCGGCTGTGAATATGCCTGTATATCACGCCTGCGGTCAGCACAAAGATTCCGTTCACAATGAAATTCGCAAGCTCACCGACAAACCCCGTTGAGGTGCTCAGACAATGCAGAAGATTTTTAATCAGCTCAATCATCACGCCGCCCACGGGTCCGATTGCCATTGTGCCGATGAGCGCGGGCAGATCCGAAAACTCAATCTCCAGAAACCCCGCGACCTTCAGCCCCATCACGCTCCCCAGCATTTGCAGAAGATATGCGATTGCCGCAAGCACTCCGACCTTCACCGTTTTGTTCACACTGTTTCTTTTCATGTTTTTTTCCTCCTTATATAATTCACTTCAGAGAAAAAGCCCCGAGCGGAATGCTCAGGGCAAAAATGCATATAATTCTTCTCTCGTCCGGACTATACCGTCGGCTTCGGAATCTCACCGAATCATGCCTTGCGGCTCGCGGGCTGTACCGCCGGTAGGGAATTGCACTTCCGCTCACCCTGCCCTGAAGTTTTTTCTACATTATATACTATACCTGTCGGCGAAATTTGTCAATACCCATTTTAAAAATCGGTTCGGATATATTTATAAAGCAGAATCCCGAGCCATGCAAGCCCTGCATATCCGAACGCCGAATACAGCCTTGAAATTAAATCCGAAAACCCAATCCTTGCAAACGGCGCGGCGGAAAGACACAGCACCGCGGACGCAAGCACGCGGTCGCATGTGCGCGTCAGGCGCAGCTTTGACAAAACCCCGTAGCCGTGCGAAACCGCGGTGGTGCACAGTGCCATGAACAGCACCGCGCAATATGCCAGCTCCGCCGTCCTCCCATATGTCAGCGCGATGTCAAGCAGCGGCATTTGAGAGCTTATAATATCGCCGTAATATATGTTCAGCACGCTCCACACCAGAAAAATCAGCACGCCCAGAACACCCCCCGAGAGAGCCGCGGCGCGGAGCATGGTTTTCTTGGTGAGACCGGCGGACAGCGGAACCAGCACCGCGCCGACCGTGATTGTGTTATAGCTCACATAGCACACCGACGACAAAACGGGGTTGCGCGTCAGCCGCTCAAAGGGCGCGAGCGTGGGGACGCTGCCAAACAGCAGGGTGAATATGCTCAGAAACACCATGCCGAAAACCATCACCGGAACCATGACCGCGTTCAGAGCCACAATTCCGCGCATATCAAATGAAAATGTCACAAAGCACACCGCCGCAAGCAGGAAAATTCCCCATGACGGCGCGACCGCGAACGTACCCGAAATCAGCGCGCCGCTTCCCGACAGCATGACGAAAAAACCGCAGAACATATAAAGCAGCATGAAGGCGCGGATCGGTTTTGCGGCGCGCCCCGCAACCGCGCTGACAAAGCTGTCGAAGTCGCGGCAGCCGCGCGCGTCCGACATTCGCATCACGATGTATGCAATCAGCGCAAAGAAAACCGCCGCAAGCACAATCCCCGTGCAGTCGCGCACGGAGCTGAGATTGAAATATTCAAAAATCTCCCGTCCCGAGGCAAACCCTGCTCCGATGACGAGCCCGATATATACAAATGCAGTTTCAAATGTCGTTTTCAATGTGCTCCCTCCGCATACTTCATACCATATATAGTGTATTCGCGGATAAAATTATATATTCCGCAAAAATTTCTCAAAAAACTGTTGACAAGCCCGAAAAAATGTGGTATTATAATTCTACCTCTGAAAAGGGGCTTTATTTGTGTTGAAAAAGATTATGCACCGCATAAGCTTTGATATACGAACGGAAAGGATGAATGAAATGAGAGTGAAAATCACTTTGGCATGCACCGAGTGCAAGCAGAGAAACTATGACACGATGAAGAACAAGAAGAACGATCCCGACAGAATCGAAATGAACAAATATTGCAGATTCTGCAAGAAGCACACTCTGCATAAGGAAACAAAGTAATCTACGAAAGTTTGAGGTAGTGAAAATGGATAAAAAGCCAAGCGTGTTCGCAAGAGCAAAGGAATGGTTCATTGACCTGAAGGCAGAGTTCAAGAGAGTTGTCTGGCCGTCATTTGCAAAAGTCAGACAAAACACCTTGATTGTGCTCATTTTCGTTTTGGTTGTCGGTGCGGTCATCTGGATTCTGGACTGGCTGTTCAGCAGCGGTATGTCCTTGCTGATCAACAGATAACGCGAGGGGAGGGCAAAACCGAATATTATGTCTAAAGAAGCAAAATGGTATGTTGCCCACACCTATTCGGGATATGAGAATAAGGTCAAGGCAGACATAGAAAAAACGATTGAAAATCGTAACATGCAGGACGTAATACAGGAAATCAGCGTTCCCATGGAAGAGGTTGTCGAGATTAAGGACGACAAGAAAAGAACGGTTATGCGGAAAATCTTTCCCGGCTATGTCATCGTCAAGATGATCATGACCGACGAAAGCTGGTATGTTGTCAGAAACTGCCGCGGCGTCACCGGTTTTGTCGGTCCCGGCTCAAAACCCGTTCCGCTCACTGAGGAAGAGATTGCGAGTATAGGTCTTGAAAAGAAAACCGTCAGCGTCGGCTTTGATGTCGGCGACAATATCCGTGTCAAATACGGTCCTCTGGAGGGCTTTGTCGGTGTGATAACCGCGATTGTGACGGATAAACAGAAGATTAAGGCGAAAATTTCAATGTTCGGCAGAGACACCGACGTTGAACTGGAATTCAACCAGGTTGAAGCATTAAGTTAAGTCACCCACACGGCATATGCCGTAGATATATATCCGCTCTGCGGATAGGTGGGAGGTGCGGCAGGAATGCCGTAATCCGATAATACCACGTTTGTGAAAGGGAGGTGTCATTAAAATGGCGCAGAAAATTACAGGTTACATTAAATTGCAGATTGAGGCAGGAAAGGCAACTCCGGCACCGCCGGTCGGCCCGGCTCTCGGTCAGCACGGTGTGAACATCATGGACTTCTGTAAGCAGTTCAATGAGAAAACAAGCAAGGACGCAGGTCTGGTTATTCCGGTTGTCATAACCGTATATCAGGACAGGTCTTTCTCGTTCATCACGAAGACTCCGCCGGCGGCTGTTCTCATCAAGAAGGCTTGCAAAATTCAGAGCGGTTCGGGTGTTCCGAACAAGACAAAGGTTGCACAGCTTTCAAAGGCAGATTTGCAGGCAATTGCCGAGCAGAAAATGCCCGATCTGAACGCAGCTTCCATTGAGTCTGCAATGTCTATGATTGCCGGCACGGCAAGGTCTATGGGCGTTACCGTCGAGGACTGAGTGTAATTGAATCAAGTGGGAGGAACACGCATATGCAGTGTTCTGAGTAACTTGACTTTAGCTGTCAGGTTAACCACCACGATAGGAGGAAAAACAATGAAGAGAGGAAAAAAATATCAGGACAGCGAAAAGCTTCTTGAAAAAGGCAAGCTCTATGACGCAGCCGACGCACTTGACCTGGTTTGCAAAACCGCAAAGGCAAAGTTCGACGAGACTGTTGAGCTTCACATCAAGCTGGGCGTTGACTCGCGTCATGCCGATCAGCAGGTCAGAGGCGCAGTTGTGCTTCCCAACGGAACAGGTAAAGAAGTCAAGGTTCTTGTTTTTGCACGTGAAGGAAAGGCTGACGAGGCAAAGGCAGCAGGTGCGGATTATGTCGGCGCAGAGGATCTTGTTCAGAAAATCCAGTCTGAGAACTGGTTCGATTTCGATGTTGTTGTTGCAACTCCCGACATGATGGGCGTTGTCGGCAGAATCGGTAAAACCCTTGGCCCGAAAGGTCTCATGCCGAGCCCGAAGGCAGGAACGGTAACTCCCGATGTTGCGAAGGCAATCGCTGAAATCAAGTCAGGTAAAATCGAGTACAGACTCGACAAGACAAACATCATTCACTGCCCCCTGGGCAAGGCTTCATTCGGCAAGGATAAGCTGGTTGAGAACTTCAACGCTCTGATGGGCGCGGTTGTCAAGGCAAAGCCGGCTGCTGCCAAGGGTCAGTATCTCAGGTCGGTTACCGTTGCTTCGACAATGGGCCCCGGTATCAAAGTAAATACCGTAAAAATCGACGCGTAATATCAATAAAACTATTGACAAATTTTTCTGTCTGTGATATAATATATCCGTTAGATAGAAAAACATCCGCAGACAGCAGGTGGCGATGAGCCGTAAATCCTGCCGAGGAAGTTATAAAATGCTTACGACCGTTTGTTGTTTATATGCATTTATATCCCTCGCATGCCCCTGCGAGGGATATTTTTTGCCCGTCGGGCGAAAATATGACATATGCGGATTCGGGCGCGGAACGATAGGTAATTGCGGAATCGGAACCGTGCGGCGGCGGAACAGACTGCGGCGCGGGCGGGTTTGATTTCACAATCGGCTATATATCATTGAAAGAAGGAGGAAACCAAAGTGCCAAGTGAAAAGGTTTTAGAAAGCAAAAAAGCAGTTGTTGCCGAGATTGCGGAGAGACTGAAGAATGCACAGGCAGGTGTTCTTGCCGACTACAGAGGTCTCACTGTTGCTCAGGACACCGAGCTTCGCAAAAAGCTCAGAGAAGCAGGTGTTGAATATACAATTGTGAAGAACACACTCACACGCTTTGCTGCAAACGAGGTTGGTCTCGGCGAGCTTGATCCCGTGCTTCACGGTCCGACAGCTCTTGCGACAAGTGCAGATGACGTTGTTGCTCCGGCAAAGGTTCTCGTTGAGTTTGCAAAGAACAACGAGCAGCTGGAAATCAAAGCAGGCTTTGTTGACGGAAAGGTGATTGATGTCAATGAGGTTAAGGTATACGCAAGCATTCCGAACAAGGAGACACTGATCTCCAAGATGATGGGCAGCTTGCAGGCACCGATCGGCAATCTTGTCAGAACATTGGACGCAATCGCGAAAAAGGACGAGAGTGCTGCGGAATAATTTTTGTAATGAATCGGGAGCGATTTGCTCCGAAAAATATTTATACTATGGAGGTAATTTAAAATGGCAGATGTTGCAAAGTTAGTTGAAGAGATTAAAACTCTCACATTGTTGGAAGTAAACGATTTGGTAAAGGCTCTTGAGGAGGAGTTCGGCGTATCGGCTGCGGCTCCGGTTATGGTTGCAGGCGGTGCTGCTGCGGGCGGCGACGCTGCTGCTGAGAAGACTGAGTTTGATGTTGTTCTCACAGAGGCAGGCGCAAACAAAATCAAGGTCATCAAGGTTGTACGTGAAATCACAGGTCTTGGTCTTGCAGAAGCTAAGGCTGCTGTTGACGGTGCTCCCAAAACTCTCAAAGAGGGTGTTTCCAAAGAGGACGCTGAGAAGTTCAAAGCGCAGCTCGAGGAAGTCGGAGCAGGCGTTGAGCTTAAATAAGGTTTTATATAAATTCATAGTTGCATACGGGCTGCCGAAAGGCAGCCTCCCTTTTTTTTGTCCTCCAAACTCAAAAATTTCCCAAAATACTCTTGACATAATCGGCGATAGGTATTACAATATATAAGATATAATGTCGAACTATTGTTAATTTTAGGGGGTTATTATTGTGGCAGTAAAATATATTTTTGTGACGGGCGGAGTTGTTTCGGGAATCGGAAAGGGAATCACCGCGGCATCTCTCGGTCGTCTTTTGAAGGCGAGAGGTCTGAGGGTCACAATCCAGAAGTTTGACCCGTATATCAATATTGACCCCGGTACAATGAGCCCGTATCAGCACGGCGAGGTCTATGTCACCGATGACGGCGCGGAGACCGATCTGGATCTGGGTCACTATGAGCGCTTCATTGACGAGAACCTCACCAAGAACAGCAATGTCACCACGGGCAAGGTATATTGGTCGGTCATCACAAAGGAACGCCGCGGCGACTATCTCGGCGGAACTGTTCAGGTCATTCCGCACATAACCAACGAGATCAAGGAAAAGATTTTTGCTGTCGGTCTTTCGGGCAACACCGATGTTGTGATAACCGAAATCGGCGGCACGGTCGGCGACATTGAGAGCCAGCCGTTCCTTGAAGCAATCCGCCAGGTTTCGGGCGATGTCGGCAAGGAAAACAGCATGTATATTCATGTGACCCTTGTGCCGTATCTGCGCTCTTCGGGAGAGCTGAAAACGAAACCCACCCAGCACAGCGTGAAGGAGCTGCTGGGTCTCGGAATCCAGCCCGACATAATTGTATGCCGCAGCGAAATGCCCATGGACGATGAAATGAAGGAGAAAATCGGTCTGTTCTGCAACGTTGACAAGGGCAATGTAATCAGAAATGAGAACGTTGAAACGATATATGACGTGCCGCTCATGCTGGAGGAACAGCATTTGTCGGATAAGGTGGTTGAGCGTCTCGGCATTGACTGCCCCAAGCCCGACCTTTCGGAGTGGTGCGCAATGGTTGATAAGGTGAAAAACCTCAGAAAAAAGGTGAAAATCGCGCTTGTTGGAAAATATGTCGCTTTGCATGACGCATATCTGAGCGTTGCCGAGTCGCTGAGACACGGCGGCTTTGAGTGCGGCGCGGAGGTTGAGATTGACTGGATTGACGCCGAGAACGTGACGGCGGAGACCGCGGACAAGCTCCTTGAGGGGGCGGACGGAATTTTGGTTCCGGGCGGTTTCGGCGACAGAGGAATTGAGGGTAAAATCGAGGCTGTGAGATATGCAAGAGAGCATAAGGTTCCGTTTTTCGGAATTTGTCTCGGAATGCAGCTTGCGGTTGTTGAATATGCAAGAAACGTCGCAGGGCTGAAAGGGGCGCACAGCTCCGAGCTTGACCCGAAAACACCGTATCCGGTGATTGATTTAATGCCCGACCAGAAGGGGATTTCCGATATGGGCGGCACAATGAGACTGGGAGCGTTTCCGTGCGTGCTTGCGGAGGACACGTTCTCTCATGCGGCATATGGCGAGAAGAATATTTCGGAACGCCACAGACACAGATATGAGTTTAACAATGATTTCAGAGAAAAGCTTCAGGAAAGCGGCTTGACGATTGCGGGTCAGTCGCCTGACGGACGGCTGGTTGAGATTGTGGAGCTGAAGGATCACCCGTGGTTTGTGGGCGTGCAGTTCCACCCCGAGTTTAAGACGAGACCGAACAGACCGCACCCGCTCTTCCGCGAATTTGTGAAACATTCACTAAAAATATGAGGGGAGGATTCCCCTCAAACCTCTTTTATGGGGGCGTAGCCCCCACACCCCCTTTGCGCCGTCATTCGTCTCGGTTGGATTAATTGCTTGAACAAAGGATTTTTGCCGCCGCACAGATTAAAGCCGAAATCATCGGCTTTGCTGTGCTGAACCGTGCGCACAATTAAGAGAAATTAAAATGTGTGCGCACGGTTCACGGCGAAAATCCGTGTTTCTCGCAAAATCCAACTGCGAAACAAACGACAAGGCGCGGAATAAAAGATATACTATGCGGACAAAAAGTAAGTGAGCAGAGCGAACAGGGCTCCCGAAAAGCGGAGCTTTTTGGGAAAGAGGAGAGCACGGACTGAAAGCGACTGCGTGACCGAACAGGTCATGCGGAGCAAAAATGTCCGCAGCGCGACGACAAGGCGCGGAATTAAAGATATTCTTTGCGGATTAACCGCAAAAAACTCAAAGCACATTGCTTTTCAAAAATTCATCTGAAAGCTTTGCGGATTGACCTCAGAAAAAATCATAAAGGCTGCGCCTTGCGTCGGTTTTGATGACGGAGTTTGCGCGGAACATGAATTTTTGGTGTGAAACGCACGCACAAATCAATCAGTTTCGTTGAAATGTGCGTGCGTTTCAGTCCGACAAAACCGCTGATTGCGGTTTTAAATTCGGACGTGCGCCAAAAATTCCTTGTTCAAGCAGCTACTCCGACACAAGCCTGACAGCGGCGCATAGGGGGCTGCGGGGGCGGCACCCCCGCAAAAAAGAGGCTTGGGGGCAGCGCCCCCATAAAAAAAGGTTTGAAAACAGAGTTTTCATAAAAAGGGTGTGGGGCAACGCTCCCATAAACAGGTTTGGAAAACTTTGTTTCCATGAAAAGAGGCGTGGGGGAATCCCCACAAAAAAAGGTTTGAAAACAGAGTTTTCATAAAAAGAGCGTGGGGCAACGCCCCCATAAAAAAGATTTGAAAACAGAGTTTCCATAAAAAGAGGCGTGGGGAACCTCCTCACAAAAAAGGCTTGGAAAACTTCATTTCCATAAAAAAGGCATTGGCGGCAGTGCTGCCGACCCCGAGTCAAAACCTTGAAAAAGAGGTGTGGGGAAATCCCCGCAAAAAAAGAAGTTTTAAAAAAGGGGTTATGGGGGCAACGCCCCCGTGAAAATCTCCAATTCATTGCATGCAAAACCGTATGTGACGCGCCAATTTTGACAAAAGAATTTAAAAAGTATTACAAATTTGTTACATTTTCAAAAATCGGTTGACATATGCGCGGCTTTAGTGTTATACTGTTTACAGTCAAAGGCGATACGCTACCCTTGCGTGTCGGCGGAGACTCGGCAGAGCGTCCTGCGGCTCTGCAAAAATAATTAATTTTTGAAAAAAAATTAAAATTTATATTATAAGGAGGATTTGAGAATGTTAAATCTCAAAAAACTGATTGCTTCAGTTTGTGCTGCTACAGTTGCTCTCAGCTCAGTTGCATTTGCATCTAACTACAGCGACGTAACAGAAGACAGTGCATACTACGAAGCAGTTGAAACGTTAAGCAAGCTGAACATCTTCACAGGTTACGAAGACGGAACCTTCAAGCCTGAGGACACTGTAACAAGAGCAGAAATGGCTGCTTTGATTGCAAGAATCCAGGGTTATGAAGAGACAGCAAAAGCAAACGCAAACACAATCTTCACAGATGTTCCTTCAGAGAACTGGGCTTCGGGCTACATTGCTCAGGCAACAAACCAGGGAATCCTGAACGGCTACGGCGATGGTACTTTCGGTCCTGACGACCAGGTAACATATGAGCAGGCTGTTAAGATGATCATGTCAACACTTGGTTACAAGCCCTACGCTGAGAACAACGGCGGATATCCGACAGGTTACCTCGCAGCTGCTCAGAAGTATTCTGTAACAAAGAACGTTGCAAATGCAGTTGTTGGCACAGGTGCTAACCGCGGTACAATCGCACAGCTCCTCAACAACGCAATCGACACACCGCTCATGGAGCAGTCAAACTGGAACACAAACGGCGAGATTGAATACACAATCTATGACGGCGGCAGTGTTAGCGGCGGCGGCTACAGAGAAAGAAAAACTCTGATGAGCGAAAACCTCGGTGTTGTTAAACTCAGAGGTGTTGTAACAAAGAACTCTGTAACAGACCTTACTACAGGCGGCAACATCTATGACGCAACAGCAGATGTAAAGGTTGACGTTGCAATCACAGATAACTATAAATCAAACAACACTGACTTCCCTGCAACAAGTTCATCATACAACAAGACATTCTTTGTTGGTGAGTCTGACGCAGAGAGCTTCCTTGGTCAGTCGGTTATCTTCTATGTAATCGAGACAACAAGAGATGACTATGAGGTTATCTCAATGGCTGCTGACACATCAAGAAACGATGTTGTTGAGTTCACACTTGACCAGTTCGATTACCTGAGCGGAAATGACATTTACTACTTTGCTAAGTCAACTGATGACACAAGCACGTCAAAGAAGCTTGAGTCAACTGCAAAGGTTGTTTACAACGGTTCAGGTAACCTCTCTGCAAGCGATGTACTCCCCGGAAAGGGTGCAACTCTCGGCGGTATCACAGCAGGTGGTAACTCACTCTACGGTGGTAAAATCACACTTATCGACAACGACACAGAGTCAGGCTATGATGTAGTCCTCGTTGAGGTTGCTGCAACAGCAGTTGTTGATGATGTTGCTGACGAAGTTGTTTCCTTCAAGGAAAACGCTCAGCTTAAGTTTGCAAATGACGGTTCCGGTGAATATTCAGAGCTTGACTTTGACGAAGATGATGACAACACTCTGATTGAGCTGACAAAGGACGGCGAAGCTGTTTCTTATAAAGACCTCAAAGAGTGGGATGTTCTTTCAATCATTGCTTCAAATGATGACAACAAGGGTTACATCCAGGCAAGAGTTATCTCTAACACTGTAACAGGCACAATCACAGCTGACTTCACATCTAAGACATCTGCAACAACAAACAACAAGGGCTTCAAGATTGACGGCACAAAGTATGATGTAGCAGCAGGTGCATATAAATCAGATAAGCTTGCAGTTGGCGATGCCGGCACATTCTACATTGACGAGTACGGCAAGATTGCTGCATTCAACGAGGATTCATCAGTTGCAACAGGCAGCGCAGGTAACTACGCTTATGTTTACAAAATTGCTCTTGATGACAACGCTCTCGGCGATCTGACAGCAACATTCCAGCTTATCACAGCTAACGGTGTTGAGGTTCTTGACCTTGCTGACACAGTAACTGTTTACGGTAATGCTGAAAGCGCAGGAAGCTACAGCGAGACTTCAAGCTCAAAGAAGATCTCTGACCTTGCATCAACTGCAACTAAGGACGATCTTGCAGCACTTCTTGTTGGCACAGGCTCAACGGCTGCTGACATTGAGAAAACTGTAATCAAGTACACAACAAACGCAAGCGGCAAGCTGAAGACATTCACAACAGCTAAGTATGATGATGACAAGTTTGTAAGCATTGGTTATGCTGACAACAGAGCTGATTATGACAAGTCAAACGGCAAGCTTGGTTCAAAGTTTGTTGATGAGGATGCAATAATCTTCTTTGTTGATACAACTGCTGACAAATCATCTGTTGGTACTCTGGCAGACCTTTCTGACGATACAAGATATGATGTATTGAACATGTACTATGACAACAAGGCTGATGATAACAACATCGTTGTTCTTAACGGCGGTAAGAATGCTGTTGACTCATCTTCAAGTGTAGCTGTAATCACAGACATCAGCACAGGTAAGAACGACAATGATGAAGACATTATGTATCTGACATATGTTCAGGACGGTTCAACTGTTGAGGGTGTTGAGACAATCGACAGAACAGACATCGAAGGCGGCAGCTGGACAACTGAACTCCCGACAGAGGGCGACGTTGTTAAGATCAAGGTTAACTCGGCTGGCAAGATTTCAAACATCACAGCGGTATTTGATTTTGCTGATGACGGACGTACACTTGACAATGCTGAACTTGATGATTACCTTGATGCTCAGGGTGCTGACAACGGCAAAGACAAGTACTACGGCGGTGTTGTAGCATTTGCTAAGAGCGGCGGTAAGGTTGCATTCAAAGATAGCACAGACAAGATTCTTGGTGATAGTGCAACAATCTACAACCTTGGCAAAGCTAAGAACATCTATGTAATTGACTTCACAGGCAGAAACATCTCTGTTAAGAAGGGTTCTGCAAACAGCTTCAAGTACAACGAGAAGTTCTACACAGGTGGTACAATCATAGATAACGACGTTGCTGATAGCACAACAGCAAGTGGTAAGAAGGAAACAGTAGTTAACGGTGAAGGCGATTCGCTTTCTAAGATTGACAAGTACACAGATCACGTATTCGTAAGAGAATATGATGACAACGTTGAAGAAGTTATCATCGTTAAGACACCGAGCGATTACAAAATTAAATAATCTCATTTGAGATTTAAAAAGGAGAAGCCTTCGGGCTTCTCTTTTTTTTGTCGCATTTATCTTTTGTGGGGGCGATGCCCCCACCCCCCTGCGCGCCGTCATTTGCCTCGGTTGGATTATTTGCTCAAACACAGAATTTTACGAGCAGCGCGAGTAGGGCTCCCAAAAAGCGGAGCTTTTTGGGAAAGAGGAGCAACCAAGCTCAAAGTGATGTCTGACCGACAAGGGAGGACTAAAACAAATTGCTTGCGCTGCTCCGCCGCCGCACAGATTAAAGCCGAAATCATCGGCTTTGCTGTGCTGAACCGTGCGCACAATTAAGGAAAATAAAAATGTGTGCGCACGGTTCACGGCGAAAATCCGTGTTTTTCACAAAATCCAACTACGAGCCAAACAACAAGGCGCGGAATAAAGATATACTTTGCGGACTAACCATCAAAAAACTCAAAGCTGTTGATTTCCAAAGTTTTTTTAGCTCTGCGGATTGATTGCAAAAGCCCAAATCCTTTACTTTTCGTAAAATTACATTGAAAGCTTTACGGATTGTCTGTAAAAAAGACCTTTAAGCTGCGCCTTGCGTCGGTCTTGATGGCGGAGTTTGCGAAGAACATGAATTTTTGATGTGAAACGCACGCACAAATCAATCAATTTCATATGATGTGCGTGCGTTTCAGCACAGCA
>CAKSIW010000042.1 GCA_934463175.1 uncultured Clostridia bacterium
ATCACTTTGAGCTTGGCTGCTCCTCTTTCCCAAAAAGCTCCGCTTTTTGGGAGCCCTGTTCGCGCTGCTCAAAATTCCTTGTTCGAGCAATTAATCCGACACAAGTCTGACAGCGGCGCGCAGGGGGTGTGGGGGCGATGCCCCCATAAAAAGAGGTTGAGAGGCACCGCCTCATAAAAAAAATGTGGGGGTGGCACCCCACAGAAAAGGCTTGGAAACAGCGTTTCCACAAAAAAATTTTGCGCGGAGTGCAGCAAACCCCTCAAAGCAAAGCCTTAAAAAATGGGGCTGTAGAGGCACCGCCTCATAAAAATGGTTGCGGGAAATCCTTCACATAAAGAAGAAATCTTTTAAAGGGGAATTTGGGGGCAGCATCGCCCCTAAAAAAACAAATGTTCTATAAGAATTTTAATTCCAATCAAAACCAAAACAGCACCGCCGAAAATCTCCGCTTTTTCCTTAAATATATTTCCGACCTTTTTTCCGATGAAAACTCCGACAAAGCTTATAAAAAATGTCGTTGCCGCAATGACAGCCGATGCTGTGAAAATATTAAATTCAAGAGCCGCAAAGCTTATGCCGACCGCAAGCGCGTCAATGCTTGTTGCAACAGCCTGAAAAAAAAGCTCGCGCGTTGAAAGCGCACAAAATGTGCATTCTTCAGGCTTTTTTATCTTTTCAACCGCCTCAATTATCATTTTAATACCTATAATTGAAAGAATCACAAATGCAATCCAATGGTCAACCCTTTCAACAAAGGCTGAAAAAGCAAGACCTGCAAAATATCCGGCAAGAGGCATGATTCCCTGTGCAATTCCGAAAAATGCCGCAATCTTCAGCGCGTCCTTTTTTGTTGCGTGCCCTATGCACAATCCGTTTGTTATCGCAACCGAAAAAGCGTCCATCGACAACCCTATTCCAATTATTAAAAGTGTTATATACAAAAAAATCAGCCTCTCAAAAATTATTTTATCTTGTTTGCACGGCGCGGAAAAGCAGACGGAGTGGCGGCTGTCTTTTCAATGACGACAAGCCTTCTCACAATGTCCGAACAGGGTATTCCGACCTCGCATATTTCCTTTATGCACCCTCCGAGATTTCCTATCATCGGTTTTGCATCATTTATTTCTTCACCTATATCATATGACTTGAAAGCAATGAAAATTCCGCCCTTTTTCAAAAACGGAATGCAATATTCGGCAAGAATCCTGAGAGGAGCAACCGCGCGTGACACCGCGTAATCAAATTTTTCCCTGTATTTCAGATTTCTCCCAAGCTCTTCGGCTCTTCCGTGTATAAACTCCGCCTTTTCAAAGCCGAGAACCGATGAAACCTCATTTAAAAACGTGATTCTCTTATTCAGCGAATCAAGAAAGGTGAAATCCAAATCTCTTCTCATAATCTTAATCGGAACCCCGGGAAACCCCGCGCCCGTGCCGACATCAATTATCTTTGAATTTTCTTTTATTTCAGCCTTGAATGCCGGAACAATGCTGTCGAGAAAATGCTTCACCGAAATTTCCGCAGGGTCGGTCACGGCAGTCAGATTCATCTTTTTGTTCCACTCGGTCAGCAATCCGGAAAAGGTCTCAAAATCCTTTTCCTGTTTATCGTTCAATTCTATCTTTTCACTTTCAAGACCCTTTTTAAAAATATCCTTATCCATAAAAACCTCTGTAAAATTAAAGGAGAGCACATTTTCTGTGCCCTCCTTCAATGCTCTTTTAATTATGCCTGAGGAGCATCTACAGGACATACGTTTGCGCAGTTTCCGCACTCGATGCACTCGTTCTCGTCGATAACGTACTTTGCATCTCCTTCGCTGATGCAGGAAACGGGACATTCGCTTGCGCAAGCACCGCACTTAATGCAATCATCATTAATTGAATAAGCCATTTTTTTCACCTCTTATAATATATATTTGATATATTTTATATCATTAAATTATTGCAATTATATAATATATTATTTTTATCGTTTTGTCAATTGTTATTTATAACAATTTTAGAAAGTTATTCACACAATTAAGATAATAAAATACGTTTTCCTTGTTGATAACTTTTCAACTCACATCAGAATTTAATTGTGTTGATAACATTTTTATTTTTTCAACAGCTTTTCAACAGCCCGAAAATGTATCCGGGTCATTCATTTTTCCGCTTTCAACACAATTCACACCCCCAACAACCGCCGCAACAGCTATAAATATATATATTTTATTTATATATAAAAACCCTATCCAAAAAAATATTTGCATTTTTTTGAAAGATATGTTATAATTAATGATGGTATGGAATGCTTAAAAAAACAGAAAGGTAAGCTGATATAAAATGTATATTATATGCGGAAAAACAATACTGAATGAGGCAATATCCTCGGTTTCAAAGGCGGTTTCTTCACATTCAAATCTGCCCGTTTTAGAGGGCATTTTTGTGAACGCCGATGAAAACGGAATCATCACTCTGATCTCAAACGACATGGAAATGGGAATTGAGGCAAAAATAAATGCCAATGTCAAAGAAAGCGGTCAGACCGTTCTTAACGCAAAAATGTTCAGCAGTATTGTTAAAAATCTTCCCGAAGAGGAAATAATCATTGAAACGGACGAAAAAAACAAATGCACAATCAAGAGCGGAAAATCAAAATTTGAGATTATGGGCATGAACCCCATGGATTTTCCGGAGCTTCCGTCGGTCAACCCCGACTATTCAATCGAGATTTCAAAAAAGTGCCTTAAAGAAATGGTTTCAAAAACAATATTCTGCACATCGGCAAGCGACAACAGACCTGTTCTCAAGGGCTGTCTCATGCTGATTGACGGAAATTCTCTTTCAATGGTTGCAACCGACGGCTTCAGGCTTGCAATGAGAAACTACACTCTTGACAACAGCTATGAAAGCAAAAAAGTCATCATTCCCGCAAAAACTCTCGGAGAAATAAATAAAATCCTTAAAGATGACGATGAAAATGTCAAAATAAGCTTTACATCAAAAAATGCCCTTTTTGTTTTTGAAAACTATAAAATCGTCAGCCGTCTCATTGAGGGCGAATATATTAAATATCAAAGTGCAATTTATGAGGACGGAGAAATTGAAATTGATTGTCCTCTCTATGAATTGTTTGATTCGGTTTACCGTGCGTCTCTCATCATAACGGGGGATTCAAACGATGCGCCGGTCAAGTTCACAATCTGTGACGACAACATCAATGTTTCATGCGAAACAATTGTCGGAAAGGTTGATGACAATATTTCCGTTCCGACAGGAAACGCAAATCTTGAAATCGGATTCTTCAACGGATTTCTGCTTGACATTCTGAGAGCATGCGATGATGAAACGGTCAGAATCAGCTTTAAGAAAAACATTAATCCGATGATAATCACTCCGATTGAAGGAAAAAGCTATCTTTATTTCCTTCTCCCGAGAAGACTTAAATGATTGCGCAAAGACTGAGGCTTGCAGATTTCAGAAATTATGAAAAAGAAGAATTTGAGTTTGACAGCGGAATCAACATAATTTTCGGAAATAATGCGCAGGGAAAAACAAATATTCTGGAAGCTGTCTATATGTTTGCTCTCGGGAAATCAAACCGTGCATATCACGAAAGCGACTTGATTCGGTTCGGCGCGGATTTTGCCGAGGCGGAGCTTGATTTTCTTTCAAAGGATAGACAGAACACGGCAAAAATCCGTCTTTCAAAAAATAAAAGAAAAAAAATTGAGCTGAATGAAATTCCCGTCAGAAAGAACAGTGAGCTTGTCGGAATGTTCAATGTTGTTTATTTCGGTCCGGAATATCTCGGGCTTGTGAAGGAAGGTCCGAAGAAAAGACGCAGAAACATTGACATTATGATAAGCCAGCTCAGCTGCTCATATCTTTCGGCGGTTTCTGATCTGAGGCGCATTCTGGAACAGAAAAGCAGTCTTTTGAAAAATGAAAGAATTGATGAAACATTTCTTTCGGTTCTGAATGAAAAAATAATTTCACTGTCGCGCATTGTCATTGAAATGAGATATAAATACATTAAAAAAATCGAAGAAATTGCGGCAGCGGTTCAGAGAGACATTTCGGGCGGCGGTGAAAGGCTTGAAATGAAATATGTCTCCTGCGGAATGAGAATCGGAGACGATGAGGCTGAAAGGCTTTCCGATATTCTGCCGAGGAGAGCGGAGCTTTTGCTTGAAAAGGAAAAAAGATACCGTGAATGCATTTTCGGTCCGCACCGCGATGATATTGAATTTATAATAAACGGCACTGAGCTGAAGGCATTCGGCTCTCAGGGTCAGCAGAAAACCTGCGTTCTTGTTCAGAAAATTGCAGAGGTTGAGCTGTTCCGCCGCGAGACGGGAGAATATCCCGTGCTTCTGCTTGATGACATCATGAGTGAGCTTGACAGAGGCAGACAGGAATATGTCCTGAACAGAATTAAAAAAATGCAGATTTTCATAACCTGCACCGAAAAGGAAAGGTTTGAAAGACTTGAAAAGGGGAGACTTTTTCATATTGAGAAGGGAAGGCTTGGCGAATGTATCTCCATTTAGGCTGTGACACCGTTGTGAACACAAAAAATATAATTTCGATTCTTGACCTTGAAAGCACATCTGTTTCAAAATATTCAAAGGAATTTTTGAAGATTGTTGAGGAGGAGGGCTTTGTGAGAAATGTGTCGGAGGAAATCCCGAAATCCTTTGTTATATGCGAAGAAAAGGGACAATCCGTTGTGTATATAACAAATATTTCAACAAAGGCTCTTGCAGGAAGAATAAAAAAAGGAAATTTAGCCTTTTGATATAGATATTAACACCCGTCGGGTGTCGGAAAGGTAAAAGGTTTTGATATGTCAGATAATATTACAAATGTACCTGTAGAAAACAATTACGATGAAAGCCAGATTCAGGTTCTGGAAGGTCTTGAGGCAGTCAGAAAAAGACCGGGAATGTATATCGGCTCGACCACGTCAAGGGGTCTTCATCATCTTGTCTATGAAATTGTGGACAACTCGATTGATGAGGCTCTTGCCGGCTATTGCAAGGAAATTGACGTGACGATTAATGAGGACAATTCAATCACGGTTAAGGACGACGGGCGCGGTATTCCGACAGGAATACAGGCACAGACGGGTCTTCCTGCGGTTGAGGTTGTTTTCACGGTTCTTCACGCAGGAGGAAAGTTCGGCGGCGGCGGATATAAGGTTTCGGGCGGACTTCACGGCGTTGGTGCGTCTGTTGTTAACGCGCTTTCGGAATATCTTGAGGTTGAAATCCATGACGGAAAAAATGTTTACTATCAGAAATATGAGCGCGGAGACAAAACCGATGATCTGAAAATTGTCGGCACAACCGACAGAACGGGAACAACCGTTCATTTCAAGCCTGACGGTGAAATTTTTGAGGATTTGGTATATGACTATGACATTCTTCTGACCCGTCTTCGTGAACAGGCTTTTCTGAATGCAGGGGTCAAGATTATATTGAATGACAAAAGACCCGATGATGAAGGAAAATTTAAAGAAACCGTTCTTCATTATGAGGGAGGAATCAAGGAGTTTGTTGCATATCTCAACCGCAACAAGCAGCCGATTCATGATGATGTGATTTATGTCAGCTGCGTCCGTGAAAATTCGGAGGCTGAAATTGCAATGCAATATAACGACGGCTACACCGAGAACATTGAAAGCTTTGCAAACAACATCAACACAACAGAGGGAGGAACTCATGAGACGGGCTTCAAATCCGCTCTCACAAAGGTTCTGAACGATTATGCGAGAAAATATAAATTTCTGAAGGAAAACGACAAGAACCTCAGCGGTGAGGACACCCGTGAGGGGCTTGCGTGCGTCATCAGCGTCAAGGTGACGGAGGCTCAGTTTGAGGGTCAGACCAAAACAAAGCTCGGGAACAGCGAAATGAGAACCATTGTTGAAAAAATGGTGAATGAAAAGCTGACCGAGTTCATGGAGGAAAACCCCGCAATTGCAAAGATAATAATTGACAAGGCAATGACGGCGTCAAGAGCGCGTGAGGCGGCAAAGAGAGCAAGAGAAAACACAAGAAGAAAATCGGCTCTCGAAAGCAGCACTCTCCCCGGAAAGCTTGCCGACTGCTCATCAAAGGATACACATTTCACCGAGATATATATTGTCGAGGGAGATTCTGCCGGAGGCAGTGCAAAGCAGGGACGCGACCGCCGTTTTCAGGCGATTCTTCCGCTTTGGGGAAAAATGCTTAATGTTGAAAAGTCGAGAATTGACAAGGTTTTCTCAAATGAAAAGCTTCTTCCGGTCATAACGGCAATCGGTGCCGGAATCGGCAGCGATTTTGACATCAGCAAAATCAGATACGGAAAAATTGTTATTATGGCAGATGCCGATGTCGACGGTGCTCACATCAGAACCTTGCTGTTGACATTTTTCTTCCGCTATATGCAGCCGCTTGTCAGGGAGGGGCATGTCTACATTGCACAGCCGCCTCTTTACAAGGTATACAAGGGAAAGAAAACAATTTATGCATATACCGATGAAGATTTGAAAAAGGCACTTGAGGAAATTCCCGATGCGTCGATTCAGAGATATAAGGGTCTCGGTGAGATGAACCCCGACCAGCTTTGGGAGACGACAATGGATCCCGAAACAAGAATCATGCTCCGTGTTGACCTTGAAGATGCGCGCCGTGCGGACGAGATTTTCACCGTTCTGATGGGCGATAAGGTTGAGCCGCGCCGTGAATTTATTGAAGAGCATTCAAAAACTGTTGTTAATCTTGATATATAGAAGGGTTTGGTTTGAAAATGAGCAGGGCTGACGTGATTTTTAAAAATATGTGTGAGGATATAATCGAAAACGGTTTTTCAGACGCCGAACAGGAGGTGCGCCCGAGATGGGAGGACGGCACCCCGGCACATACGATTAAAAAATTCTGCGTTGTTAACAGATATAATCTTGCGGAGGAATTTCCGATTCTCACTCTCAGACCGACATATCTGAAAAGTGCAATTGATGAAATTCTTTGGATTTGGCAGAAAAAATCAAACAATACAAAGGATTTGAAGAGCCACATCTGGGACAGCTGGGCGGACGATGACGGTTCAATCGGCAAGGCATACGGCTATCAGATGGGGGTTAAGCATAAATATCCCGAGGGAGAGTTTGACCAGGTTGACAGGGTTTTGTTTGACCTTAAAAATAATCCGTACAGCAGACGAATCATGACAAATATATATGTCCACAGCGACCTTCACGAGATGAATCTTTATCCGTGTGCCTACAGCATGACCTTCAATGTCACGGACGGCAGACTGAATGCGATTCTCAATCAAAGGTCTCAGGACATTCTCACCGCGAACAACTGGAATGTTGTTCAATATGCGGCTCTTGTTCATATGTTTGCGCAGGTGAGCAATCTGACGGTCGGCGAGTTTGTTCATGTCATTGCGGACGCTCACATTTATGACCGTCACGTTCCGATTGTGAAGGAGCTTATCAAACGGGAAAGCTATGACGCGCCGAAGCTTGTCATCAACAAGGATATTAAGAATTTTTATGATTTCACGGTTGATGATTTTGTGCTGGAGGGCTACCGTGCAGGCGAACAGGTGAAAAATATTCCCGTTGCGGTCTGAATGAAAGGAAAAATCAAAAATGAACATTATTGCTGCGGCAGATTTGAATTGGGGAATCGGAAATGAAGGTCAGCTTCTTGACCATATTTCCGAGGACATGAAGTTTTTTAAGGAAAAGACGGTCGGAAAGGCTGTCATCATGGGAAGAAAAACGTTTCTTTCCCTGCCGAATGAGGAGCCTCTTCCCGACAGGAAAAACTTTGTTCTCACTCATGATGAAGGATTTGAAAGAGAAGGTATTGTTGTTTGCCGAAGCATTGAAGAGGCAGTCGGCAAGGCAAAATCCGAGTTTGATGATGAGGATATATTCTTCATCGGCGGCGAAAAAATATATGCTCAGGCAATCGGGCTTTGCGATACGGCATATATAACCAAAATCGACAGGGAATATGAGGCTGACCGCCATATTGAGGATTTTGATAATCTGGACGGCTGGAGAATATGCAGTGAAGAGATGATTAAAACAAAAAAAGGAATATATATTACTTTTACAAAATATAAGAAAATATAGAAGATGGCAGGTTTTTTTAAACTGCCATTTTTCGGGTGATGATATATGAGCGATGTAATAACTGTTAAAAACCTTTGCAAGGTATATAAAATGTATGAAAAGCCTGCGGACAGAATCAAGGAGGCTTTGTTTCCCAAGACATTCGGGAAAAAAATAAGAGATTTTTATGCGCTCAGAGACATAAGCTTTTCGGTGAAGCAGGGAGAAACGGTCGGAATAATCGGAAAGAACGGCTCGGGAAAATCAACGCTTCTCAAAATTCTGACAGGTGTCATCAACGAAAGCGGCGGCGAAAAATCGGTTTGCGGAAAGGTTTCCGCACTTTTGGAGCTTGGTGCGGGCTTCAATCCCGAATATACGGGAATTGAAAATATATATCTGAACGGCACGATTATGGGTTTCACAAGGGAGCAGATGAAGGAAAAGCTTGATGATATAATCAATTTTGCCGAAATCGGGGATTTCATCAGCAGACCTGTCAAAAACTATTCAAGCGGAATGTTTGTGCGTCTTGCGTTTGCGGTTGCAATCAACGTCAGCCCCGAAATTCTGATTGTTGATGAGGCTCTTGCGGTCGGTGACTACCGTTTTCAGGCAAAATGCTATAATAAATTTGAAGAGCTGAAAAAACAGGGAAAAACAATTCTCTTTGTGACACACGATGTTGACGCTGTGCGCCGTTTCTGCACAAGGGCAATCTGGATTGACTGCGGAAAGATAATTATGGACGGCGGCGCGCGCGAGGTTACTTCAAAATATATGGAGTTCATAACAGGCAGCGAAAAGGACGCGGAAAAATGTGTCAGCGGAGAGGGAGCAAAGCCTGAAAAGAGTGAATTTAATCCGATTAACAGGTTCGGGTCACACACGGGAAGCATTAAAGCCGTCCGCATTTCAAACGGAGTGCGCGAATGTGAGGTTTTTTCGGAGGGTGACACGGTCAGAATTGAGCTTGAGCTTGAAATTCCCGAAAATGCCGATGTGAAAAATGTCGGTGCGGCAGTTTCAATTAAGGATAAAAACGGTCTTGACCTTTTTGTTTCCGCTCTTCATGACAAGGGAATGAGCTTTGAAAAAACGGGAAATGCGCGGGTCAGCTTCATTTTCAAAAACTATTTTAACAGCGGTGAATACACCGTCACCGCGGCTTTGGAGAACAGAAAATCCGCGCCGATTTCATACTATGATTATATTGAGGGTGCGGCATACATAAAATGTGTTTGCGACAAAGAATATTTCGGATTGTTGAGATTTCCGTCGGATATTGAAATAGGAGAATAAAAGATGAATGATAACAACCGTGCAAATATTGAAAATGAGGAAATAAATTCGGGCGAATATTGGGACAGACGGTTCGGAAGCGGTGACTGGGAGGAAAAGCAGGGAAGAGAGCAAAGCCTTTTTTTCTACCGTCTTGCTGCGGATAATTTTCCCGAATGGTTCACACGCGATATATGCGAAAATCATCTGTCGGTCTGCGATCTCGGCTGTGCCGAGGGAGAGGGAGTGCAGCTTTTCGGCGAAAGGCTCGCGGGTGCCGAGGTGACGGGCTGTGACATTTCCGAGGCGGCTCTCGAAAGGGCAAGACAGCACTACCCCGGACACCGTTTTGTCAGGGAAAATGTGAATGAATTTCAGTCGGAATTTGATGTTATTTTTTCCTCAAACACCTTTGAGCATTTCAATAATGCGGACGAACTGATGAAAAAGGTCATCAAAAAGTGCAGAAAATATTTTGCGCTTCTTTTGCCGTTCAAGGAATATGACAGAATCGACGAGCATTTTTTCACATTCGACTACGGAAAATTCCCCGTCTGCATTGAAGGATATACTGCGGTTTTTTTCAAGGAGCTTGACTGCACGGATATGGAAAACACCCAATGGCCTGGAAAGGAATTTCTGATTATATATCAGAAGAACGGCAGCGAGGGATTTTCTCTGCGCACTCTTTCGGAGACGGGCTGCGGAATTGACGGCAGACTGAGTGAGGCGGAGGACGGGCTGAAGAAAAAGACCGAGCTTTCAAGAAAGATTGCAGATGAGCTTGAAAAAAAGGAGCGTGAGCTTTTCAGACAGTCCGAAAAGATTGAAGAGGACAGAAATGCCATAATGCAGATTCAGTTTGAGGCTGCACAGCATAAGCAGGCAGAGCTTGACGCACGCGAAACATACGTCTGGAGAACGGGTCTGAGAATTGAAAAGCTTCTTCAAAAAACGGGAATTGCATTCATCAGATCGCTTCTTGTGCTTTCGGATTATAAGCGAATGGGAATGATTCTGACGCTGAGAAAAGGCATAAACGAGCTTTTCAACAGAGAAAACATCTCGCACAGCAAAAAAAGACGGCTTGAAATGTGCGGAAAGAAATTTCTGAGATATAAAAAAGACAGGGAAAGCATTGCCGAAAACAGTCTTTCAGGGTTTGACGCCGAATGTGAAAAAGGTTTGGTTTCAGTTGTTCTTCCTGTGTATAACGGAGAAAAGGTTGTTTCGCAGTCAATCGAAAGCGTTCTGAATCAGAGCTTTAAAAGGCTTGAGCTGATTGTAGTTAACGACGGTTCAACCGACAAAACGCGTGAAATTGCGGAGGAATATGCAAGGAAGGACAGCAGAGTCATCATTCTGAATCAGGAGAACAAAAAGCTTCCGACCGCTCTTTCAAACGGCTTCCGCCTGGCGCGCGGCGAGTTTTTCACCTGGACGAGTGCGGACAACATCATGCTCCCCGACTGCATTTCAACTCTTGTGTCAAACCTTGAAAGAAAGCCCGAGGCTGCAATGGTATATGGAAATATGCGTCTCATTGACAAAAACGGTAAAATTAAAAGAGGTCATTTCTGGTTTGAAAAACCGTTTTTTTCGGGGAATGTATGTTTTCCGAAAACCGCGGAGAGAATCAATACCTATGCAAACAACACAATCGGCGCGGCTTTCATGTACCGTGCAAAGTGTGCATATATTCTCGGTGACTATTCAAAATATAAAACCAATCTTGAGGATTATGACTATTGGATGCGCATGAATTCTCTGTTTAAGATTGAGCATACAGATGAGGAAAAGCCGCTGTATCTCTACAGAATCCATGACGAATCGCTCACCGCTCATGACAGGGAGCTGGGAATCACGAAAAACCGCTATAAGCTCATGGTGCTTGACGATTTCAGACGCGATTTTTATATGTCGTCTCTTGCATGGATTGCCGACACGGAAAACGAGGAGAGCGCGGCATATAAAGCATTCAGAGAAAAGGCGGAAAGAGCGGGTCATATTTTTCTGACTGCGGAGGAGGCGGAAGAATTTTGCATTGCCGAAAAATATTCCTGTGTTTGTTATATATATTTCGGAGATTCGCTGAGCCGTGAAAAAACCGAGAAAATGAAAAGATATTCAGGCACTGTTCTGGTGTCGGAAAGCGGAAAATGTGAAAATGCGGATATGTTTGATTTTTGCATTTCGCTGTCGGAAGACGAAAGAAAAGACGAAAGCTGCCGAAGAGACATTTTCTATGTCTCGGACACTGACGCGGTGTTTGACATTGCGGACAGCAAGCTGAAAAACGACATACTCTACGGACTTGAAAAAATGATTGATGAGCCGGAGGAATGCAGCAAGAAAATTTCAATCATAATCTGCACCTATATGAGAGGTGAAAAGCTGATTGACGCAATCTGGTCGGTCATTCGCCAGTCAATGAGCAAAAAGGAATATGAAATCATAATCGTTGACAACGCACCTCAAAGCTCGGGCATTAAGGGAGAAATTGAATATTTCAGAAAAAAATACAGGGAATTTGAGGGATATATCAGATATATCGGCGTTCCGCAGAAGGGTCTTTCATATGCAAGAAACTGCGGAATGTGGAATGCGAAAGGTGAATATCTCCTGTTTCTTGATGATGATATTCTTGCAGACTACTATCTGCTTGAAGAGATATTCACAGCATTTAAATATCATAAGGATATGGGAGTTGTGGGAGGTCAGGTCATTCTTGACATTCCGTTCCCCAAGCCGAAAATTCTCAGAAAGGGCTGGGAGAGCCTTTGGAGTCAGTTCAAGATTTCGGAGAACAGCTTCCGTGAGGTGACACAGCAGTTTGAGTTTCCATACGGCGCAAACTACGGCGTTCGCCGCAGTGCAATTTGGCGCGCGGGAGGATTCCGAATGTGCTACGGCAGAGTGGGCAACGATTTTGCAGGCGGCGAGGAGACTGCACTTGCATTCAAAATGCTTCAGATCGGATATGGAATCGGGCTTCAGCCGAAGGCAAAGGTTCTGCACAGGGTTGACACACAAAGATTCAACAAGGAGCATGTCAGACGCACCATTCTTGCAGGGGTTGTGACAACCTACAGATTTTTCATTGACCTTCACACAAGTGTCGGCTGGACGCGGCGGTATGTCAGAGAACAGATTCGCATAACTCAAAAAGAAATCAATATTCTGAAACGCAAGAAAGCCGACTATCTCGACATTTTCTATAAAATGTGCTATAACGAGGCATGGAAAACGCTGCTTGAATATATGAAAGAAAATTAGACGGGGGACTTTGATATATGTTTGGATACATAAAAAAACTGCTGTTCGGAGCAACAAAGGCGGAGGAGGGTCCTCTGAATCTGTATCAGTATAAATTTTTGAGATATAAAAAGGACAGGGACGCGGCATATCCGCTGTCTCTTTCAAAGGTTCATGTGCCGTCAGAGAAAGGGCTTGTGTCGGTTGTTCTGCCTGTTTTCAACGGCTGCGACATTCTTTCAGAGTCGATTGAATCGGTTCTGTGCCAGACCTACGGTAATTTTGAGCTTATCATAATCAATGATGGTTCAAAGGACGATACCTTGAAAATTGCAAGGGATTTTGAACAGCGTGATTCAAGAATCAGGGTGCTTGACCAGGAAAACAAAAAAATCCCGAGAACTCTTTCAAGAGGCTTCCGCGAGGCGCGCGGCGAGTTTCTGACATGGACGAGTGCCGATAATATCATGGACAGGGATTTTCTCGAGAAGATGGTCGGTGCGCTGAAGGATAACCCCGAAACTGCAATGGTATATGCCAATATGCGGCTGATTGACGCAAAGGGAAAAAAGCTTGCGAGGCACGGGTGGTATGAATTTCCGATCGGCAGCGGAAATGTCATTTTTCCGAATAATGCATATGAGCTGAACACATATGCAAACAACACAATCGGCGCGGCTTTCATGTACCGTGCGGCGGCGCGCGACATTCTGGACTGCTATTCAAGCTTCAAGCACACTCTTGAGGACTATGACTATTGGATGCGCATGAATTCACTGCTCCGCCTTGAACACACACCCTTCACCGAGCCTGTCTATTCCTACCGCTGGCATGACAATTCACTCACCGCAAAGGATAAGGAGCTGGGAATCACAAAAAACCGCTACAAGCTCATGGTGCTTGACGATTTCAGACGTGATTTCTATCTTTCACCGCTTTTGTGGTATGTGAAAAGCACTCCCGAACAGAAGGAGGAGGCAGACCTTTTCCGTGCGGCGGCTCAGCGTGCAGGACATATTATTCTTGAAAAAGAAGATTTTTCGGATTTGTTTTTCGGTTCATCATGCAGCAGTCTTTGCTTCATCAGCTTCGGCGGCGGTGACGCAGACGTTTCGCTTCCGCGTGACTGCAAAAAAATCTGTGTCGGGAGCAAGGAGGGCGCGTTTGACATATATGCACAAATCGGCGGCACGCCTGAAATTTTGGAAAACGGCAAGAGGGTATTTTCCTTTGACGATGCGGAAACCATGTTTTCATTTCTCGATGCAAAAGCGAAAAATGACATTCTCTATGGACTGGAGAGAAGAATTGAAGAAGAAAATGAATTTTCAAAGAAGCTTTCTGTTGTTTTGTGCACTCACAAGCTGACCGACACACTCTCCGACTGTCTTGACGCGCTTTGCAGTCAGGACGCGCCGTTTGAGGACTATGAAATTGTTTTTGTGAACAATAACCTGAAATGCCGCGACATCATGGAGCTTGTGCAGAAAACGGGAAAAAAATTCAAAGATGCGGACATAAGCTATATCACCGCGCCGATCGGCGGACTTTCATATGCCAGAAACTGCGGCATGTGGGCGGCGCGCGGCGAATATATTCTTTATGTTGACGATGACGCAATTGCTGACAAATGCGTTGTGAGTGAAACAATCAGGGGCTTTGAGAAAAATGCAGAGCTTGGCGTCATCGGCGGTCAGATTAAGCTGAACGTTCCCGAGTCCGCAGGGGAACTTGTGACCGAAAACACAATTTCTCTCTGGAGCAATCTCAGCTTTGATGGGGACGGCACAAGACCTGCAAAGGACTACGGCGAGTTTCCATACGGTGCAAATTTTGCGGTCAGAACTCAGAGCCTCAGAAGAATCGGCGGTTTCAGGTGCAGCTATGGCAGAGTCGGAAATAATTTCGGCGGAGGCGAGGAGACCCTTGTTTGCTTCATGATGGAACAAATCGGCATGGGTGTCGGTCTGAATCCGAAATCCTCTGTTGAGCACCGTGTTGCGGAGGACAGATTCACGCTTGAACATATTGAAAAAACGGTTTATTCGGGAACGATGACGCAGTATCGTCTGCGCCGTGACCTTTATGCACCTGCCGACTGGAATGATGTGAATGTGCGCGAAAGAGCGGAAAAGGCAGAGAAGAGAGCGAATGAGTTTTCTGAGGGCAGCGCGGATTATGTATATTTCAAGTCCTTGGCGCGTGCCTTCCGTGATGTTTTGATGAACAGAAGATGTGATTATGATTTTCTTTCAAAGAGAGGAAATCTGAAATAACGGAGAGATTTTGCCATGTTTAAAAAAATGCAGTGGAAAATTGTTTTCATTTTTGTTTCCTTGGTTCTGGCAATTATGCTTGTTGTCGGCGTTTATATGTTCAGCAGTATTGTGAGAATGTACGGCGACAGCTTCACAACTCAGATGGACAAGGTTATGTCGGGGGAGTTTTCGCGCGTCATCGGTGAAACTCTGAAGGAGGAAACCGGCGACGAGGAAAAGGTTTTGCGCATTAACAGCGTCATTTCGGCATTTTCGGGTCAGCTCAGTCTGTCCGACACAAGACAGTGTGCGATTCTGAATGCTGCCGATGCGTCACGGATTTTCACAACCGACGTTGCAAAGGCAAAGCTTGAAAAAACGCCGAATGTGATTCGTGCAATGGCAGGCGAGACGGGGCGCGGAATGCGTTTCAGCCAGAATTACATGGATTATGCGTATTTTCTTAATAACGGCGACGGCACCGACGGATATATTATATATGTCAAGGACAACAAGCAGGGAATAAATGTAATAACGCAGAAAATGCTGTATATCATTGTTCAGGCTGTTCTGTTCGGAATCCTTGCGTCGATTTTTCTCGGATATTTCCTTTCAAAGACCATAACAAACCCCATTTCGGTGCTGACCGAGAAGGCGGAGGATTTTGCGGAGGGTAATTTTGATTCAAATCTTGAGGTGTTTTCAAAGGACGAAATCGGAACGCTGGTCGAAACCTTTAACTATATGGGCGGAGTCATGAAAAAGGCTCTCAATGATGTTGCGGGCGAGAAGCATAAGCTGGAAATTATATTGGAGCATATAAACAACGGTATAATTGCGTTCAACACAAGTCAGGAAATCATTTCGATTAATTCCGCGGCAAAGGAAATGCTCAGTATTGACGGGCAGGAGGACATCACATTTGACAAGTTTTTTGCGGATTTAAATTCAAATGTCTGCATGGCTGAATTTATGTATCTCAAAAAATTCAGAACAGAGGTCCGTGATATTGAGATTAACAACAGGCACATTAAGGCATATTTTGTGCCTTTCAAGCTTGAAAACGAAAAAATTGCGGGTGTTGTCTGCGTTTTTGGCGATGTGACCGAGCAGTTCAACCTTGAAAAGTCGCGTAAAAAGTTTGTCGCCGAGGTGTCGCACGAGCTGAAAACGCCTCTCACAACAATCGGAACATACACCGAAACGCTTCTTGATAATTATCCCGTTGAGGAGGAAATGGAGATTTCATTCCTCAAGACAATTCAGAACGAGACGGTCAAGATGACAAGTCTTGTCAAAAATCTGCTTGTTCTTTCAAAGTTTGACGCGCAGAGCATGGAAACCAAAAAGGAATTTTTTGAGCTTGAAACGCTGGTTCGCGACATTGTTTCGACCTTTGCGGTTGAGGCACGGCAAAAAAGGCTTGATTTGAAATATAACACGGTGAACGAAATTCCGCTTGTCTATGCCGACAGGTTTCAGATTGAGAGGGCACTCAAAAACATCATTTCAAATGCGATTAAATATACTCCCGAGGAGGGAAAGGTTCGGGTTTTTGCAGGGTGCATGTATAATGAAGCGTATATCAAGGTTGAGGACAACGGAATCGGAGTTCCCGAGCAGGATTTGCCGCATATTTTTGAGAGATTCTATCGCGTTGACAAGGCGAGATCGCGCGACCAGGGCGGAACGGGTCTCGGACTTTCAATTGCAAAGGAAATCATCGAAAACCACGGCGGCAGCATTGGAATGGAAAGCAGACAGGGCGAATATACCAGAGTCACCGTCAAGCTTCCTGTCCGACAGACGGGATCTGAAGCTGCAACGGTTTGACTGACGCATGTCAAATCCGACAGACTGAATGATTGGAAAAGTTCCATCAGCAGTCAATGCGTGTTTGTGTGTCTCCTGCCTGAGGCAATGCTGTTTTGCAAAATATGCGCATATTTGACATTGACGAAACGGGAAAAGTGTGATAAAATATAGGTCAGGCAGGGTTGAGGGAGGTGAAATGCAGCTCATGGCAAAAGAAAAGAATGAAAACAGGACTCTTGCGCAGAATAAAAAGGCATATCATGATTATTTCATTGATGAGACCTTTGAGGCAGGGATTTCTCTTTTCGGAACTGAAGTGAAGTCTGTCAGAGAAGGAAAGCTGAATCTGAAAGACAGCTATGTCTCGGTCAAAACGGGCGAGGCATATATCATGGGAATGCATATTTCACCGTATGAAAAGGGAAACATATTCAACAAAGACCCTCTCAGAACACGCAAGCTGCTTTTGCACAGGCGTGAGATTAACAAGCTAATCGGTCTTGTGCAGCAGGACGGATACACTCTGATTCCGCTGAAGGTCTATTTCAAGGGTTCATATGTCAAGATTTTGCTTGGGGTGTGCCGCGGAAAGAAGGACTATGACAAGAGAGCGGCGATTGCCGAGAAGGAGTCGAAAAGGAGAATTGACAGAGCTATGAAGGAACGGCTCAGGTGATTGTTTTTTAAAAGATATGGGGGCGTAATGGTTTCGACGGGAATTTTGAAGCCTTTGGAGCGAGCCGTGGCGGACACCACGCAAAAAGTCCAAACTTAAAATTAAACGCTAACAATAATTTAGCTTACGCTGCCTAATTACGGCGGCTGTCCTCTCTCTGTTACCGCGGCGGAGAATCGGGGCATCATCTGATGCGGTGAACGTGAATTCAAAAAGCTTTGATTGAATCATGAATTAATGAAGCTACCTTCCGAAAAAGCTTGTCTGCGGGCTTTTCGGCAAGGAAAATCTGACCACAGACTACGCTCGTAGCGCCGAGGGTGAATTGATTTTCGGACGCGGGTTCAACTCCCGCCGCCTCCACCAAACAGGTATAAAGTGAACACCTACTACTTAAAAAATGCCTTTGTAGTAACGGTTTGGCTTTAATACCAACGCAAAAAATAACGGTTAAGGTTTAATGCCTTAACCGCTATTTTTATATATTTTTCATACTTGTTAAATACTTAATAATTTTTGTTGAATTATTTTTAAGCAGAAAAAGACGGTCAAGATTTAGTTCTTAACCGCTTTTTCTTTAGCATATATAAATTTAATATGAGGTAACTAAGTATTTAGCAAGTTCGGGCAAAATGCCTTGATTAGATGTATCACCGAGAAAGGATATATCTATTATCCTCGGAGCAGAGTTTTTGTCTATACAGTAGCTTATAACATCTAACAGCCTTTTCCGCTCCGTTCTGCCGTCTGTGTATGTAACAACCGCCCAAACATCACTATACATCTTTTTTTCAATCTCTGAAAGTCTTTGGTTAATATTATTCATTGTTACCGCTCCCCTCATAGTCAGCAAATACAAACATATTCTTTACCTGCTCACCATATTCGGGATAGGTTTCCTCGGTCAGTACTTTGTGAGCTGCAAAAGATTTTGTGTCATTTGCTGAAAGAGCGGTAACAGCCATATCAACATAACTTTCAAGAGGTTCTCTATAATTAAATTCTGCACTCTTGCAAGTATAAGCCAAAGCCGAAAGTTCTCGTTTTGTATTGTCGTTGGCTGTGGTTTTTGCCCTCTCGTCAGCATATTTACCAATGATACGGAGCATAGCTATATTGCCCTTAAAATCGCCTGCAAGAGCCTTTATCTCTCGGTCTGATAAAACACCGCACTTTAAAAGTTCAACCGTTGCAAGGTCTACTTTATCGCCTGTAGCACGATTATAGCGTTCAAAACGTGTGTCTGCCTCAGAAAGAACCTCAGCAAAGCTAATCTGAGCCTTTGCGCCGAGTTCCGCATATTCCTTTTGTATGGATTTTAAAATCTCTTTGTGGTTGTGTTCGTCTTGCAGTTTAATTTTCATATCGTTCCACCCTCTGCGGATTTCATTCTGCCAACGGTTATTTTCTTTTTCCAAACGAATATCAAGTGCTTCACGCTCCTTGCGATATTCGCCGTATCTGTTGTGAAGTTCGTCAAGATAATCCTTTACGGAATATCTAACTGTTACTGGGTTTGTATTGTATGTTTTAGCTTTAATAATCATAATATTTCTACTCCTTATTTGATATTTTTTCTAATTCGTCAAGCCGCGATAAGATGTTGACTTGCTCGGTGTATTTTAAGCAATTTTGCAACAGCAGAGCAGACGCATTTAAGCGTATCTGCGGAGCGGTGTCTGCGTTTTCCATAATCTCACGGATAGTATCAACCGCCTTTGTCAAAGTTGCCTGTAATGTGCTACAAGCTTCATTCAAAGCCATTGTGCGCCTGCGGTCATATTCTGCCTTGAAATCCTTATCGGAAAGCCTGTTATAAATCGTTTTGCAGCTCACTTTTGATACATTGCTTGCTTCTACTACACTTCCGCAAGAGAGTAAAGCCGTCAAAATTTGTTCGTCTTTGGGTTTCATTTAACCCACCCCTTTCTATGTGTAATTTTTTTCGTAACCGTGAAAACGGTACTTTTCGCCTTATCATAGACGCTCAATCCCGACGGAATAATATCTATTTTTATCGTGTCCGTGTCAACTGCCGTATAAGGCTCTGTAATGGCTTTTGAACGCTTTACAAGCCTTGTTATGTAGTTGTATTCCTTGTCGGCTACAAAGTCATATACGGCGGTTTTATTGCCGTTACGGACAACCTCAACAGTATCACTCTTATAAAGTGATTTCGGAGCGGAAGTTCCGCAGCCTGTAAAAAGGCAGCATGCACATAACAGTAAAATTATTAGCTTTGCAATACTATTCTTTTTAATAAATCTAAGCACCGAAAACACTCCTTTCCAAATCTCTGAAGAGAGCAATAGCGTACTTTCTGTCTGCTCGCTCTTTTTTCAGTTTTTTAATGCGCCGTTCCAACTGTTCAACCTCAGCGTCAATACTGTTTATCTTTTTACTGTAACTGTCAAATACAAAATTGCATTTTTCCAAAAGCTTTGCTTTTTCTTCTTTATCCATAATTTAATCACTCCTTATAATCTGTGCAAGAGGTTTACACTTATAATCAACTAATCAACCAAGAACCAACCAACTAACCACTTCAAAACTTTTATATATTATTTCAAATATAAATATTATTTTTTAAAATATATTAGTTGATTGGTTGACAGTATGTAAAACCCCTTGTAAATACTAACTTTTTTAATCAACTATCATTTGCAACTAACTGTCAACCAACCATTTATAGCGGCAATTCAGCACTTAATTTTTCGATTTCTTCCGTTGCTTTAGGATTGTAAAAAGATTTTTGCTTGCCGAACCCGTCGAAATTTTCTGCATTTCCTCTTGTCCAACCCAATTTATTCACCACTATTCCTATAAGTTCATTGCTATCCTTGCGTTTCATTTCGGGATAATGTGGGGAGCGGTCTTTGTATAATGCTCTTTGCCATATTTCAATAAGACAAGTCCTCATTCTTCCGTTAAGGTACTCTTCAATTATACCCTCTCGCCAATCATCTTGTTCTGCCTCGCATTGCTTTGTTTTGATTGTAGATAGCAAATCAGCATTTTCAACAGGTTTTGCAAAATCATCATCTTTGTCAAAAGCGGCTTTCATCTCTGCCCAGCATTGGGAAATATACTCTTTGCACTCTTTTTCATTGTCATACAAAAAACGTGCATCTGAATTAACTGTTACAGGATACCAACGGCGATTACCTGTTTTATCTGTTAAAAACTCTGTTCGGTTAGTTGTTCCTATAAATATACATCTGCGTGGTGTGTCTGTCGGTCTACGGTCATAAGGTTTACGGTAAAAGTCAGAAGCGGTTGAAAGAAATGCTTTACAGTTTTCCTCTGTTTTTGTTCCGCTATAATCGTTTGCAAGAGTAGCAAGCAATTCTTCGATTTCAACTATCCACTTCCCTGATATTCCCTCAAGTCCTTTTTGTCCGTTAATGGTTTTTATACTGCTATACAGTTCTGTATCAAGTGCCAGCCATTGACAAATAGTAGATTTCCCACCGCCTTGATTTCCTATCAGAATGATAACACTATCAAATTTACACCCTGCTCTATACGCTCGGTTGATACCGCCTGCAAATAAAAGCCTTGAACACTCTCTGTTATATGGAGTATTATCAGCACCTAACCACTTGAATAGAAAGTTTTCTACTCTTTTCTCGCCGTCCCACACAAGAGAATTTATTTTATCCTTTATAGGACAATATTCTCTTTCGTGCTGAAATTCTGCGAAAGCATCTTCATATTTGGGTCGATTGGATATTCCGTAATTTGTTTCAATATAAGTCCTTGCAGCAGCGTCATCGGCGTCAGTCCATTGTAATTTTTCGCCGATTTTGTGTTTTTCAGGAAGTCCTGTCAATGTGTTATATTTAATGATTGAAAAATATCCGTCAAAACGCATTATATCCAAATAATTAGCCGAAACATTTGAAATAACATCGGTCTTTATGCCGTCTACTTTCTTTTCAACTGTACGCAACTGTGGTTTAACTTCTTCAGGTGTTTGAGTATTTCCTTGACTTTTTATCAGTTCAAAGAGTTCGTCAAGCTGCATTGATTTCAACAATTCCGCAAGACTTTTCGGCGATATAAACCTCAATAGGAACGCAATTTTTTCAACATTTGTCAATATCACCACCACCATTTTCAAGATACACAATAGCGGGGTTCATAGCCTTTTGCATATCCTGTATTCTGCCTTGCATAGTTCGTACAAAGTGTTCAATGTCCGTATCGTCAGCAGGTAGGTAAAAACCGTTTGAACAGCTGCAAATAAATTCGCCGTTTTTTCTCAATGCGTTTACTGCTATGGTTACATCTCGTTCATTCCAACCTAATATTTTCGCAAGACTTTTTGCTTTTATTGCGTTTTGTTCACCGACAGATAAATAATCTGTTATGCAGAGAGGTTTATTCTTCATTGTTCACCACCGCCCTTTTCTCTTCCGCTAAAAATGCTAAATATTCCTCTCGATGATTTGTTATGTATTCAGCAATATTCGAATAAATTGAGAGGGCAATTTCTCGCGCTTGTTTGTTTGAAATTTCAATCATTTTTGCCCTCACTCCCTGCGAATAGTTCTGCCTCGTCAATCTGCAAGAACTCTGATATTTTTCTTTTATATTTCGGATAGAATGGTTTTTTGCCGTTCAATGCACAGTATAAGTCGCTCGGTGTTATTCCTACTTTGAGTGCAAGTTGCAATTTTGATATGTTCCTTTCATTTAACACATCTAAAAGTTTCATAATTTTTCACTTTCCAAAAGTAGCTACTCTTTTGTATAGATTTAGATAAGCCTTATCTATGCTTTAATTATATAATAGACGAAAGACTATTGACATTGTTAGTTGGTTATGATATAATATTTTATAGAGTAACCAATGTATAAGGAGATGTTAAAAATGGCGACTTTAATAATAGGAGATACTTATGCAGAAGTAAAATGGAATGATAAGTCGAATTTATATAGGACAGAGTTGCTTTTTGGTGATGTAATTGCAACACTCGAAAAATATTATCCCAAAATGATAGAGAATAGAAAGTATTGGCGTAACTATATGAATGATGATATATTTAATCATAACTCATTTAAGATTAACTTTCAACTTTGGGGAATGGCGGAAGGATATTCGGCATTAAGCAATATGTATGATTTTTTGCAGTATGATGATGGCATAAAATTAAGATTTAGAGATGTTGAGGAGTTACGTCTTAAATATCAATTTGAAAGTCACCAGTGTTATAACGTGAATAATGATGATGATTTTATATCATTAAATAAGAAATCATACATTTTCAAAAACCTTAAAACAATTACACAAGTTTTGTGTGCAGTCCTTTACTACTATGCATTAAATGATTATAGGTTAAGAAAATGTGCCCTTTGCGGTAAATGGTTTGCTACACAAACGCTTAAAGAGCGTTATTGCAAAAGAAATAGTAATATAGAAAAATATTCACATTTACCCTGTGTCGAGGCTCAACAAAGATTGCGTAAAAATAGTGGAGCAAAACACCCATTGAGAAAGCGTTATAATGTTTTAACTTCAACACTTGATAGGCTTATAAATCAAGTGAGTTCTCCTGTAACAGAGGAAGATAAAAAAGAGTTTTTAGAAACGGCTAAAAAAATACGGCAAACAAAAACCGATGAAGAATATAGTCAATGGATATATGAACAAGAGTTAAAGTATAAAACAAGAACAAAAAAGGCGGTGTCAAAATGAATGTAGTTATATATGCTCGTTTTTCTTCTCACTCACAGACAGAACAGAGTATAGAGGGACAGTTAAAAACTTGTTATGAGTTCGCACGAAAACAAGGATATACCGTTATCGGTGAATACATAGACAGAGCTTTATCAGGTACAACAGACAACCGTCCCCAATTCCTCAAAATGATTGAGGATAGTAACAAAAAGAATTTTGAGGGTGTTCTCGTTTATCAGTTAGACAGATTTGCTCGTAACAGATACGATAGTGCAACATACAAGGCAAAACTCAAAAAGAACGGCGTTAGAGTATATTCGGCTCGTGAAAACATCACCGATGACGCAAGCGGTATTCTCGTTGAGGGATTGCTTGAAAGTATGGCGGAATATTACTCTGCCGAATTATCACAAAAAATAAGGCGTGGTATGGATATAAACGCCGAAAAATGTCTTTGCACAGGTGGAAATATTGCTCTCGGATATAAGGTCATAGACAAGCATTTTTGCGTTGATGAGACAACCGCTCCAACAGTTCAAAGGATATTTGAACTATACGCTAATGGCAAGACAGTAACTGAAATATGCGATATACTGAATGCAGAGGGTATTAAAACCTCTCGTGGTGTAACTTTTAATAAAAACTCTTTGAGAACGATATTGAAAAATAAGCGGTATATCGGCATATACACCTACAAAGACAAAGAAATACCTGACGGAATACCTCGTATTATTGACTATGATTTGTTTTACAA
>CAKSIW010000043.1 GCA_934463175.1 uncultured Clostridia bacterium
GGTGGATTCACCGCAGGATCCGAACATAACGGCAACAATGAGAGTTGACGATTTGCACGAAGGCGATTTGATCAGATATTGCATTGATGTGAAGGGGTATCTGGCATATGTTGATTTATACTACAGGAGTGAGACCGGCACAAATGTCAAGTCTTGGGCAACAAGCTACAGAACGGGTGCAGGCTTGCGCAGAGGATATATATATGATATGTTCGATGACGGATATTATGTTTATTTCACCGATTCCAGAGATAAGAACGTTATGTCGGGAATAACATATGCCGATTGTGAGCTTGTTTTGTCTTCAAGGTCATCTGCCGTGTATTACACATATGATGCGTCCGCAAGACAGGGGCAGGTTGTTAAGGGGGCAAACCCAACATCGCTGAGATCGTATAATGACACGGGAATGAATTGTTCGGAAATAATAATTCAGCAGAACTACGGAACAGCAATGGCTGTTTTGTGCATAGAGTAAGGGGGCGTTTGAATGAAATTCAGAAGAAGCTGTGCTTTGATTATGGCTGCAATTCTTTCGATGACCTGCTGTGCATATGCAAGAGCTGTCAGAACAGATCCGAAAAAGAATGCAGGCGTGACGGACAGAAGAAAACCGAATGATATAATATTTCAGGATTTCAACTCAACAGAAGGTTCTTTGCCGGAGGGAGTCAGCTCATCCGGAGGAACGGGAACTGTTACTGTTGAAAAATATGATGTGGGCAAAAAACTGAAAAAAGGCTGCTTGGTTTTGAATGACACGAGCCACACAAGTGAGTATACCGGTGTCAAGGCTGTTGCGAATGTCGGAGAACAAAAGGGCTTGGTCGGCGTTGAGGTTCGTTATATGTATGACCTTGAAGAGGGAAGCGGAAGCACATATGCCTGCATGCTTGTCGAGCTTTTTGATAAAGCCGGAAAGATAATTTCCGAATCTGTTATAGGTTCGGCTGACGGATTCACAAGATATAATGTCGGCGGCAAAGGACAGAAAAATATAGAAACAGCTAAGATTTTGCCGAACACATGGTATACCGTAAAGTGGATTATTGATTTTGATAAGCGTGAAGCGGATTATATTTTGCTCAATGAAGGCACAAATACCCGCACGACTCTTATGAATGCAGATTTCTACAGTGCAGAAACAGGCGGAGAGCTGGCAAAGGTTTCAATGAAAACATCGGTGCACGGCGGAAAATATGTTTATGACTATATCAGAATTTCATCTGAGACCGCGCGCCTTGAAGAGCTTGAGTCCGCAAACATCAAAAAGGGTGTTGAACAGGTGAAGATTGAGGCTCCTGCTTCAGCACCGAGAGAATCGGAAATTGCCATTTCGATGGACGGCAGGTATAAGTATACAACCGTACCGCCGTATGAAAAAGACGGAAAAGTTATGGTGACGGCAAAGAATCTGGCAGGATTTTTCAACATAGGGTATGAAAAATCCAAGAACGTATACATGCTTGGGTTGCCGACCGGCAAACTGAGCATAAAGACAGGGACAAAGAATGAGGTCACGGGCAACAAAAAGGAGCTTCTGACTCTGACAGAGGAGTCGGGAGGGCAGCTTTTTGTTCCGATTCAGGATATCTGCGATATTTTGGGTTATAGGTGTGAATATGACAGTGAAAAGATGACAGTCACCGTGACCTGCAACGGTGCAGACGGTGAAAAGGAGGCGAACGGTGTTGAAAAATAAAAGGTTTGTGAGCCTGATGGTGAGTGCGGCGGTTTTTGTAAGCAGCCTCGGTTCATTGGGAGTTGCTGCATATGCTGCTGACGAAAATGCGGACGGCGGTGAGGAAAGCTGGAATGTTGAATATAAGAGCAATGGCAGACAAACGCCGTTCAGACCGGGTGACGGATATGTTTCAAAACAGAATCCGCCGGATTTCCAGTGGCCGTATGTTGTCGAAGCAAAAAAGTATGACCTCATAGTTTGCAGCGACCCTGAACTGAAGGACATAAAATACAGCAAATATGGCTTGGAAAAAAACATTTATTCTTTCCCTGAAACATTTGATACAGGCGTGCATTATTACTGGGCAATGCGCTGGTCTGACGGAAGTAAAAACAGCGAGTGGTCGAATCCGAGGAGATTCAGAGTTGACCCCGAGGCATATGAGTTTGTTTATCCGGGTGCAGAGGCTGTTGCGCAAAGAATCCCTAAGGGACATCCAAGAATATACGCAACCCCTGATACCTTGGAGGAGGTCAGGGGATGGAAGGATACAAACGAAAAATCCCAGGCGGTTTACACCAATATTATCAACACCGCAAAGGCATATGTGGAAAGTGGCACAATCCCGTCAGAGCCTGTGAGAAAGCTGTCGGATAATGCTGTTCAGCAGGCAATTTATGACCAGGAGCTGCGCGGAGACGGCGGAACAATGTGTAAGACAGTTATAGGCTGCGCACTTGCGTATATGCTGACCGGTGATAAAGAAATCGGCAGATTCGGTGTTAAATGTCTTGTCGAGATGTCAAAGTGGGATATTAACGGTGATACATCATACAAGACGCAGGATCAGCTTGCACGCAGAATTGCGTTTGAGGGTGCAATCGGATATGATTTGCTGAATGATTTGATTTCGGAAAGTGAAAAAAAGCAGATCCTTGATATGATTGTTGCAAGAACCAAGGTGATGGAGTATCTGCTGACTAAGCTTGAAAAAAGCGTTTACGATTCTCACGGCTGGACGGCATACGGATATATAGGCATAATTGCAATTGCTTTGTATGGCGACGTTCCTGAAGCTGAAGACTGGTTTAAGACTGTTCTGGACGGATATACCGCTGTTTTGCCGCCTTGGTCATATCAGGACGGGGGCTGGTCTCAGGGACCGGCGTATTGGCAATGGAGTGCGGATTCCAACAAGGAACTTATGGAGATTCTGGCATTAGGAAATCTCATAGATTTAAATCAGAAGGCATGGTCAAAAAATGAATACCTATGGATGCTGTATGTCTATCCGCCGGGTTCATGGGGCAGCTTCGGAGACGCGAGCGGACAGGACAAATCAAACACCAGCTATTCCGAGCCTGTCAGTGTTGCGGCGCGTCAGCTTGCGTTTGACAGAGAAAATAAAACACTAAAATGGCTGATAAACGGTTGGGGCGGAACGAACGCTTTGGGCAGCGGATTTAAGGCATATTATTCTGCGGCAAAGACATATGATGTTGAGCCTGAAGCACCGACTGCATATCCGCTGGCGCATGAGTTTGATGACATAGGCTGGGTTGTCATGACCAATGACCTTGTGGATCAAAACAGGATTCAGTGCACCTTCAAGTCAAGCCATTTTGGCTCATTCAATCATTCGCATGCAGATCAGAACAGCTTCTACATTCAGGCGTACGGTGAAAAGCTGGCTGTCAAAAGCGGATATTATGACGCATATCATTCAAAGCATGACAGCGGATTTACACGTAAAACGGGGGCGCATAACAGCGTCACGATTGCAACGAACAAGGGGCAAAAAGATGATGATTTCACTGCAAAGGGTCAGTTGACCGGATTTCTGACTCAGGTTGACTTTGACATGGTTTCGGGAGATGCAACACCTGCATACAAAGGGCAGCTTGATAAGTTTGAGAGGTGTATGCTTTATATCCGACCCGATGTGTTTGTCGTTATTGATGAGCTTGACGCAAAGGATGAGTCAAAGGAGAGCTTTGAGTGGTGGCTTAATGCGGAAAGCGACATAAAAACATATGATGACGGAACAGGTGCCAGACTTCAGCAAGGGGCTGCCGTTCTGGATGCAAAGGTTCAGTATCCGCGCAAGGTTACAACTTATTACAACGATACATTTGCGCTTTCTGACATGAAGGAATATCTTGCAGAAGGTAATTTTAAAGATTCAAATGTGCAGAAACGTGTTTGGTTTGAAACAGAAAAGACCGACAGGACAAAAATGGTTGTGACGATGGATGTTCACAAGGAGCAGGATTCCGCAAGGTATATAGATACCGAATACTATGATGACTATACAAAAATGACTTTTGAGGACGGTACGGTTGTTCTCGTGAATCTGAAAAATCCGGGGACATTGATAACAACAAAGGAGGGTATCACATTTGACGGTACTGCGGTGGTGTATAATGACAACTCAATAATGCTTGCACTGGGAACGGTTTTGAAATGGGGCAGCAAAACCCTGATAAAGTGTGAGGACAGGGCATCAGTTGTGATGGGAAATGATGAGCTTAGCATTTCCTCCTACACCGATCAGAAAATCTCAATAGATACTGATAATGACTATGTTAGCGGCATTGAAAATGTCTCCAACTACAGCGGTCATGAGATTTCAGAAGCATATGGCATATCAATGGAAAAGGGTATGCTGAAAACTGAACCTGAAAGTGATAAATCCGACAAGAGCGATGATTCAGAACAGAAAGAAGCTGTTGTTGACAGTCAGGCTGAAGGTGTTACGTTCACATTGGATCGAGATAACTATATGCTTATGCTGAACGGTAAAAAGATTGAGCCTGAACTGACACAAGGTACTTTACGCGTTAAGATTGAAGGAGAGGACACCAAGGAGTATACGCTGGACGGCTATACTTTAAGAGACGGAACAAAATCTTTGAGCGGCAAGATAGTAATGGATGGCAAAAAGTATATTGTCAAGAATGTGAGCCAAGGGCTGTACTTTGGCGGTCTTGCACCGGGGGCAATAAAGTCGCTGAAGGAAATAAGCGTTTCCACGGACAAAACAGACAATGAAATTGTTCTTGAAAAGGTTGCGACAAATGAACTGAAGGTTAATGTGACCGGTGAGCATGAAAATGTGAAAAACAGCGCAACCGTATTCATTGAGGCGGAGGATGCGGTCTTAATGGAAAGCGGTCAGGTGTATAATACCAGACAGTTCCTTTCAGGGGGAGCGGGTGTTACAAAGCATGATAAGGAAGGAACCATGCTTGAATATAACATCACTGTTCCGGAGGACGGCGATTACAGTATTGCTCTGAAATATGTTGCTTGGCTTGAGGGCGGCGCACTGCGTGATGTGAGCATAGACGGTAAGGTATATCAGATTTTGCTGCCGCAGACTGTATCGTGGGGAGCCGATCCAAATGATTGGGTTGCTGCGGTGACGGAAAACACGATACATTTGAAGGCAGGAACATATTCAATGTATATTGAAGCTGCATCAGGGTCATGGAATCTTGACTGGATTGCTTTAACAAAGAAATAATATAAAGAGAGGCTGCCGTGAATTAATTGAGCGGCAGTCTCTTGGTTTATTCATTAAGAGAGGGTGTTTGAACTGAAAAGATTTTTGATTTTAATGCTTTGTATATCCTTTGTTTTGAGCTGTATCAGCGTTCAAGGACATGCGCAGAGTGAAATTCTTGTTCCGGAGTCTGCTGCTCCGCCATATATGCCGCCTGCCGGCGAGCATCCGAGAGTTTATTTCAGAAAATGTGACATTCCAAGAATTTTGGAAAATATGGAAAATGAGGAAAACGTCTATGCAAAGGAGCGTTTTTTTGAGATTTGCAAACAGGAGCTGTCAGCCGGCGAAGTTTACGTTGGCGGAGTCTTGCAGAGAATAATGGCCAAGGCTTTTTATTACAGTCTGTTTGGAAATGAGAAATATGGACGTGAGGCAATTGAAGCAACACTGAAAACGGCAGTGTGGAATGATATAGGTGCTGCAACAGACAGCACGAGACGCTATGGAGCCTGCATTGAAGCCCTTGCAGTGACTTATGACTGGTGTTATGATTTGCTGACTGAGGAAGAAAAAGAACGCATGATAGATATTGCCACGGAATGGGCAAAGTGTATGGAAATCGGCTGGCCTCCTAAAAAACAGGGCTCATTGGTCGGACACGGGGCGGAGGCTCAGCTTTTGCGCGACGAGTTGGCTTTTGCAATCGCAACGTTTGATGAGAGACCTGATTTTTGGAACTACATAGGCGGTAAATTCTATGAAAAATATGTTCCTGAGCGTCAATGGCATCTGAAGTCACAAATAAATCATCAGGGAAATGACTACGGTTCATATCGAAATCTTTATTCAGGGTATGCGTGGCTTTTGATTGTTGGTATGGGTGCGCCTGAACCGTACAGTGGTTATTACGTTGGAACTCATGCATACAGTCATAAGATATATGCAAGGAGACCTGACGGAATGCTTTTTTTCAACGGCGATATGTATGAAACAGAGCAGATGAATTATAACCATGGGGGCGTTGAGGAGTGCCTGATTGAGGTTGCATGTTCAAAAGATCCTTTGGTGAAAGGTGAATTGTTCAGAGTGAGCAGAGATGCAACAAAAGATGGGAACTTTAAAACCGATCAGACGGTGGGACCGGTGAAATGGCTTCTCTTCAATCAGCCGCAGGTAAAACACAGTTCAAGAGAAAGTATGCCGCTTTCATATTATTTCGGGTCACCTATGGGTGTTATGTATGCACGGACGGGCTGGCAGGAAGGAATTGAAGCACCTGTTGCCATTGCAGAAATGAAGGTTGGGGAGTATTGGTTCGGCAATCATCAGCATAAGGACGCAGGAGCGTTCCAACTGTACTATAAAGGACCGCTTGCTACAGATTCGGGAATTTATATGGACGGTGTAACATATGGGTCGCCCGATCATAATAATTACACCATGCAGTCTGTTGCACACAATACAATTTTGGTTTATGACCCGAACGAGGAAAAGCTTGATTTTGCCAATAATCAGGTTAATGACGGCGGTCAGCGGTGGCCAATGGGTGTTATGCAAACAAATTATAATAATATTATTTCTGATCCGCAGCATCATCGTGCAAGCGTTGAGGCAGAGGAAATAGATCCGGAAAATCCTATGAAACCGCAGTATTCTTATCTGAAAGGAGATATAACAAACGCATATTCTGATAAAGTGAGTGAGTTTAAGCGCTCATTCATGTTCTTGAATTTTGAGGATGAAAAAATACCTGCTGCGCTGATTGTTTTTGATAAACTTGCGGTGTCGGATGCAGATTTTGAGAAGGCATGGCTGCTTCACGGTCAAAGCAGACCTGAAATAGGCGGGTCAAGGATAGTGTGGCGGTCAAACGAATTTAAAAAAGAAGATTCAAGCAAGAGATATACGGGGAAAATGGTACAGGACATTCTTCTGCCGCAAAAGGGCAGCTTTAAACTGAATCTTGCAAGTGATGAAGTACAGGGGTGGAATACTGTCAGGGGGGTGGACTATACGCATCCTCAAAAATCAGCAACGCGTGAGGAAAACACGTATCGTCTTGAAATATCGCCGTCGGAGAATGAAAGATTAAATTATTTTCTTAATGTAATGCAAGTGACAGATGAAGGCAACGAGGAATACTTTGTTCCTGAATTGATTGAAACAGACGATTTTTACGGTGTGAAAATATCTGACAGAGTTGTTTTGTTTTCAAAGACGGGAAAAAAGGTTTCCCCAAAAACAGCATTTAAAACTGAAAAAGGATTAAAATACATAATCTGCGATATAAAGCCGGGGGTATATCAGCTATCTTCGTCAGAAAATGTGTGGTGCGAAAATGTTAGTGATGGCGGAGGCGTTCTCAGTTTTACAGCACAGGGCAATGAGACTGCGTTTGAGAGAACGGAAATGGCTGCAAAAGAAAATGAGGAAATAAGAACACCGAGCCCGGAACAGACAGTGATTGTTAAGCTTGACGGAAATCTTGTAGGGTTATGCGTCAGACCGGAAATTATTAATGGCAAGCTGATGGTTTCTGCAAATGACTTGGCTGACGCAATGGGACTCAAAGCATCAGAGATTGACGGAGGCTATGCTTATGTTGATGACAAGCAGAAAATAGGTGTTATTGTCAAATTAAATGAAAAAAATATGTATGTGAATGATGTCCCGACAGAACTGACGAATGAGTCTTATTTCAGAGACGGAGAACTGATTGTTGAGTTAAGAACATTTGCGGAGGCATTTAATTGTATTGTTAATTGGGATGTGACTTCGTTTGGCGCATATGTTATATCAGATCCCCCGATTGATATAAACGCCGAAAAGCTCGGGCTTCACGTTGCTGAAAGCCACGAGGAAGTTAAGAAAAAGGCAGATGTGTTTGTTGAAGCAGAGGACGCGTTTGAAATCGGAAGCGGAAGCGTGTATGACTCAAGAAAGTTTATGTCGGGCGGAGCAGGGATAACAAAACATGATACGGAAGGAACTTCATTAAAGTATAAGGTTGAAATCCCTGAGGACGGCGACTACAGAGTTGCACTAAAGTATGTGGCATGGCTTGATGACGGAGCATTGCGTGTTTTAGAGATGGACGGAAAAAAATATCAGCTTGCACTGCCGAAAACCGATTCATGGGGAGCCGATCCGTTGGATTGGAGAGCTGTCGTATCTGACGAAACAATTCATTTGAATGCGGGAATCTATGAGATGAGTATAACGGCAATAAAAAACATGTGGAATCTTGATTGGATTGCTTTTATCAAAAAATAAAAATGGCAGGTTTTTGAATAACTATTGAGACGGGAGGATATTTTATGAAAAGGACGATATCGCTAATTCTGATAATGATGATTGGTATTTCCTCGTTTAATATAAATATATTTTCAGAAGGAGATTGGAACGAGGAACAATACTATTCTACCGACAAGGGTGGATTTATGCCGTTCCGACCTGAAAATAAGAGTACCTCATATCAAAATCCTCCCGGGTTTACATGGCCGTATGTAAATACGGCAGATTCATATGATTTGATTGTGTGTAATGATTCGGGAATGAAAAATGTTTTGTACCGCAAGGATAATATAAAGTATAACTACTTTTGCTTTGACAAAACCTTTGAAAGTGGAATTGACTTGTATTGGGCTGTAAGGTATCATGCGGGAGAGACGGTGAGCGCATGGTCTGATTCGAGGAGATTTAAAATCGACCCTGACGCGAGCGAATTTGTTGTTGATGATATTGCACGTATAGTGGAAAGAGTGCCGTCAGAACATCCGCGGATTTGGACAACGAAAAACGGACTGGAAGATTTCAGGCAAAACTTTAAAAAGAATGCTGCGGCAGAAAAAGCATATAACAGTGTTTTGTCAAGAGCGGAGCGGTATGCAAGTTCAAACAGCATACCGTCAGAGCCGACCGAACAGGCGGCAGCATTGAGCGGCGCTTCGGAAATCACAAATATGCTGACCGCAAGTGCGTTTGCATATCTTTTGACGGAAAGACAAGAATTTGGCGATTTTGCCATAAGAGTGCTGGAAGCTGTCTCAAAGTGGAGCTGGGATGATACGAGCGGAACAACGTCATACAGAAAGAATGACCAGGCTCACCGTATGATTGCATACAGAAGTGCGATTGCATATGATTGGCTCTATGATTTGCTGAACGAGACGCAGTATGCTGAGCAAAAGCAACTTGCTTTAAAAATGATTGAGGGGCGCGCCGAGAAAATGGCGGTTCTCATAGAATCATTGAGCATGAATCCGTATAATTCACATGGGTGGACTGCTTTCGGACATCTTGGAATTATAGGTGTTGCTATGCATGGAGAAATAGAGAAAGCTGACGAATGGCTGAGCGGTGTAATCCGTCTGTATTCAGCACTTGTAACTCCTTGGTCATGTCAGGACGGAGGCTGGTCGCAGGGAACGGCATATTGGCAGTACAGCTCTGTGGACTGTGCTGAATTAATGGAAATTTTAAGTCTGGCAGGAATCATAAATCTATATAATACCGCGTGGATGCAAAATCAGTATTTGTGGGCTTTATATACATATCCTGAGGGGTCGTACGGCTCTTTCGGAGATGGATCAAATATAGATAAAGCTGAAGACGGAACAGATATTGCACGTGCAATGGGCGGATTGGCGGCATTTGCCGATAATTCTGCGGCAAAGTGGTTATTTGAACAGGTGGGCGGATACACAGGGTCAATGTCTGATTATTATGTTTCGGTTTTAAACGACAAAGACTCACACATTCCGTCAGATTATCCGCTCGGACATGCTTTTGATGATGTCGGCTGGGCTGTTATGACCGATAATCTGACAGATACGGACAGAATACAGCTAACCTTTAAATCAAGTCCATATGGTTCTTTTAATCATTCTCATGCCGACCAAAACAGCTTTATCATACAGGCATACGGTGAAAAGCTGGCTGTCAAAAGCGGATATTATGATTATTATCATAGTGAACATGATAATAACATAACGAGAAAGACTTTTTCACATAACAGCATAACGGCTGACGATGGTGACGGACAGGGGTATTATGAAGAAAAAAACGGAGGGAATGACAGTCTTAAAACAAACGGCAGATTATGTCAGTTTGTTTCGCAGATGAGTTTTGACAGCGTTACGGGAGATGCAACAAATGCATATGTTGACAGTCCAGCCGGTAACACAAAGAGTTTGGGGAAATTTGTGAGAAGTATTATATATGTTCGCCCCGATGTCTTTGTTGTTATTGACGACTTGGCGGCAAAACATGGGGAGCAGGCACAATTCAAATGGTGGCTTAATTCCGATGAGACAATGGAATATAATAATAATTCAGCTGTTATATCAAAAGGACATGCACGGCTGAATGCTGATGTTGTCTATCCGTCAGATGTTACTACGAAATATTACAAAGGGTTCTATGATTTAAACGGGAACTATTGGCAGGCAGGCGGCAACTGTGCAGAACTGAAGGAGCAGGACAGGGTAGCTTTTTCTACGGAAAAATGTGAAAAAACCAAAATGGTTGTTTCAATGAGTATTCATAAAGATGAGGATTCTGCAAAGAAGCCGAAGGTGACATATTCCGCAGAAGGGGCTTGTATGCGGCTTGAGTTTGAGGACGGCAATACGGTTTTAATTAATCTGACAGAAGACGATACTGCAGCATTTGAAGGGATAGCCTTTAAGGGGACTGCTGTGTCATATAACGGAGATTCTGTTTTAATGACAAACGGAACATATCTTGAAAAAAATGGAGTAAAGCTGATTGAAGCAGACCGTAATGCCACGGTGGCACTCGGCTGCGGGCAGGTTTGTATAAGCTGTGATGATGACACGGAAATCAGTTTGAACAGGAATAATGAGTACCTTAATATAAACAGTGTGAGCTTGCTCAGAGATAATAAACAGCGTTTTGTTTCTGCAAAAATCGGGATTGCCGGGGCGGATGATAATGACAGTGTTTTGCTTTCCGCACAAAAAGGAAATTACACTCTTTTTGCTGCTGCCAATGTGCCTGTAAGTGTGCAGGGGTTAATTCCGCGGGACATTACTTTACATAAAAATGCGGAAGGCGTGCTTGTTGCCGAATGGACTGAAAATGAAAACTGCGATTATGACATAAGTATAAACGGTGCGGTGACAGAGAATGTATCAAGTCCGTATTTGATTAGTGATGAATCTGATGAGATTAGTGTGTCTGTACGAGGGAAGATTTGCAGTACAGTTGGAGAATGGAGCAGTCCTGTATGCTGCTCTGAATCAGAAAAAGCTGCGGCAGGCAGCATTGATTTACCCGGTGATAAAAACGCTTTTACGGCAAAAACCTATGTGACAGGGATTCCATCAAACGGCATTTTGGGATTGGGTGTTTATGATGAGCAGGGGCGACTTATTGATTTTAAAAGCAAATGCTTGACAAGCGGGAAAAATGAGCTTGAGGTATCTGAATTTATAGGAGACAAGAATAAAGTACGGGCTTTTTTGTGGAATGGTGTTAAGCCGCTGACACAATCGGCGAATTATACAGATGACAGCACAGATTTGCTTGGAATATATATAAACGGCAGGTTAATTGACGGATTTGAAAATCTAAAGGAAAAATATGTCGTTGAGATAAAAGAAAACGAGTATGACAGAATACCTGAAATTACCGTTGTTCCTTCGGACGGAAAGACAAGAACTGTTATATCGGAAAATCCTGATAAACAGGAAGTTAACGTGAAACTTATATCGCCGGAAGGAAGGATTCGCAATATAACAATAAGCTTTGTTGTTGAACCAAAGGAGTTTCATGCGGTTTACGGAGCTGCGGAGAACAACGCATTTCAGGATGATAACAAAAATGAGACAGCCGCAGACGCAGAAGGAAAAAACGACAAAATTTCGATTAATAATGTCGGCGTTTTTAGTTACGGGGAAGATACTCTTGACAACAGCATTGATTTGAAGCTTTATTCGGGCACAAAGGTGAATAAGGGCGGAGAACTTTTCGGTTCAAGACTGTGTAGCGACAGAAGCCCCAGACTCGTGAACAGAATGGAAATCAGTCATTTGTGTGAAAATTTGCAGAACAGAGACTATTTCATTTTACCCAATGACTATTATGTTAATAAAAGGGATCAAAATAATTCTGCTGAAATGAAATTCAAGATAGTTCAGAATGCAGAAATTGTTGTTTTGAGTACAAAAGAAATAAATTCACTGACAGATATTGGTTATTCTGTGTCAAAAGACAGCTTTGGCGGCGCACGTTACATGAATACAGTGGGGGCTGAGGATAAGTATTATAATATACATTTTAACAACAGGCCGGCGAATGATTTTGATTCTCAGGGACGTCTGAAAAACTATGATATTGCGGCAGAATGGATTGATGTAAAGCCGCTGAAAAAATATGATTCCTCAACAGATTCTGAACGAGATTATACATTGGAAGAATATGAAAGTGAAAAGCCTGGAGCGGAGTGCTTTGAGATTGTTAAAAATAGTTCGAAGTGGATACATGGATATAATTTTCAGTATAAGTATTCAAAAAAGTATAATGTTAAAACAGATGGTGAAGATGTGACACTTCGGCTGAATGATATGACCGGAAGAATAATTGTAATAATTAAACCGATTGATCCTGTCGGATTGATAGATGATGTTGAGTATCTCGGACCCAAAAGTTTTGAAGAGCTTGATGAAGCATTGAAAAATGGGTGTACGGATGATACGGTCAAAAAAAACATTGCATTCTATCGTCAGGGATTACTAAAAACAAATTTCGCAGGCGGAAATGAAGCGTTTTACGATAGAGAAGAGATAATTAACATTAATGATGACCTGCCTGAGCTGGAAGGGGCATATTATTTTCCGCTGTCGTACAATACTGTGTGCGGAAAAGGCGGATATGCGTGGCAAAAGGCATTCTTTTTCGGAATGCCGCAAAACGAAAAATACATATATCCGGAGTTTGACGCAAAAACACATGATTGGTACAGCTTTAATCTTAACGGTTCTGCGTATTTGTATATCGTTTTGTCCGGAGAATCTCCCGAATGGGTGGATTCGTCATGGGAAAGAATCAATCTGAACAATCCGTTATTTTATACATACGGATATAGGAAGAATTACAGGACGGTATATAGAAAATATGTAAACGTAAAAACGGGAGAAAAGGAGCACATTATAATGAAAACTCCGGGAATAAAAAGTGCATATTATTTATTAATAAAGTCTGCTGAATAGAGGAAAGGAGAGGGCGTATGCTTAAAATGATGCTGAGTGATGTTTTAATACAAGAGGAAAATAACAGCGGTTTTAATGTTTGCGGCACAGAAGTATTATCATGTGAGACAAAAAGTGAGGATAATATATCTGAGGCTTTGCTTAATTTGAAAAAAAATAATCAAAAGGTGGTATGTCTTGGAATTTGCGGGAAGATAGCTGAGTATAATGAGCTGCAATTAAATGCAATAAAAGGTTTTATAGATTATGCTGTGGAGTATGAATGTGAAAATGTGATGATATGCATAGAGCTGCCTAACGATAATGACGGCACTGATGAAGGTATCGCAAGAATGCTTGCGGCAGCATGTGATTACGGAAGTATAAAGGGAGTGGGTATATTTGCAGAGAAAGCGGGCAGACTTTCGGATAGTTTGAGAATGCTGAGGCTGATTAAAAACATCAGAAACATAAAAATAGTATGGAATGCAGAAAAGGATGGAGAAAACGCGGAAAAGATATGGTCTGTGTTCGGCAAATATATTGCTGTGGTTTGCTTGCCGGCAGATTCTTTTGCGATAAGCGTTTTATCGCTGCTTGACAGTGTGAACTACAATGGTTTTGTGATGACAGGAAAGGATAATGATAAAAAAACACAAAAGCAATATGTGGGTTCGGAAAAAAGCACATGCATGGAGTTAATTCAGTATTACAAGGATAACTTGATAAATGACTTTGATACAAATTGGTCATTGTGTAGAACGGAGTTTGGAGATAGAATTCACGAGATAAGTGTTTCAAGATTAAAAACATATGCAATGATTTCGGTCAACGCGAGAGAAGCTATGAAAAAATATGAGTATAAAATACAAATCTCCCCGGGTGAGTCATACAAGATAAGTGTTCCTTATGAGATACATAACTCAGAAGACAAGCTTGCGGCATATGGATTGATTTCATTGTCTGACAGAGACGGAAATGTGATGAGAAGACTCTATCTTAACCGGCGTGCCAAGGAAAGGCTGGAAATTGTTTTCAAAAGTGATGTTGAAACCGAGTGCACTCTTGAGCTTGGAATGAAGAGAGCGGGAAGTGTCTTTTGGTATCGTCCGGTGATGATAAAATACAATGCACTGCCAAAGAGAGAAGTTTGTATTGCGGCTGTTCACATTGAGGTTAAACGCGATTGTGATTATAGTATGAATGTTAAAAGAATCGGGAAGGCATTCGATGATGCCGCAGAAAAAGGTGCGGATATTGTTGTTTTTGCAGAGACAATGGCAGATCGGGGAACAAAGCTTTCGGTTGAGGAAAAATTTGAGGAAATAAACAATCCATACTGCGCGATGATGAGAGAAAAGGCGGCGCAGCATAAATGTTATGCTGTGTTCACATTTCATGAAAAGGATGGGTGCGGAGCAAGACACAACACATCGTTGCTTGTTGACAGAAACGGGGAAATTGTGGGGCGGTATGTTAAGTCACATCAGGCATTGGGAGAATATGAGGACGGAATGATTCCGGGCAATGAATATCCGGTGTTTGAGACCGACTTCGGGAAAATTGGGATGCTCATTTGCTGGGATGCATATTTTCCGGAGCCTGCCAAAGCAATGGCACTCAAGGGGGCGGAAATATTGTTTGTCTCAACTGCGGGAAATCCAACCCACAGACACATTGCTCGGGCAATGGAAAACGGTGTTTATGTTGCTGTGGCATGTGCGGCGCGTGAAGGAGAATGCGGAATTATGCCGACAAAAATAATAAGCCCGACAGGCAGAGTGATTGACAATACAAATCGTGATGGAGAATGTGCAATAGCTCAAATTGACCTTAACGACAATGAATACATCTATTGGTTGTCTGTCGGAGCGGCAAACAGCGTTCCGCGGGACGTGTATGAAAATGAATACCGCGGCGATATGTATGGACTAATTAATAAAAATGAGTGAATGGTAATTACTGCATGTTAAACGCAATGTCTGTGTCACAAATTATATGGTCAATTTTTGAGACATCGGTCAGATTGTAGAAAAACTGTTTTCCGACCTTGTCCGATGTGCACAGAAAAATTTTCCTTTTGGAATTTAAAAGCATGGTGCGTCTGAGGTCGGATTCTTCAATTGAGGAATCCGTTATCCTCCCGCTTGAGGATATGCCGCGGCTCGAGAAGAAGAATATATCGGCATTGAAATTCTTGATAAAGTTTTCAGCATATGTACCGACGTATGCGATTGAGTTTTCCAAAAGCAAACCGCCGGTGCAAAAAGACCTGATTCTCAGCTCTGCAAGCTGGAGAGAGGTTTTGGGACTGTTGGTTATTACTGTTATATTTGAAAAGGCGGAAAGATATTTTACAATTCGGGAAACTGTGGAAGAGGCATCAAGAAAAATAACCTGACCGTCACTGATGAATTTTACGGCTTCTTTTGCGATATAGTCCTTGGCACTCATGTTTTCATGCTCACGCATGGACAGAGGGATTTCTTTGTTTAAAAACTCGCTCAGGACAGCTCCGCCAAAGGTGCGCTTTATAATTCCCCGGGACTCCATTTTTTTCAGGTCACGCCTTATGGTTGGTTCGCTGACAAAGAGTTCTTTTGCAAGGAGATGAACAGTTGCAGTGTTTTTTTCTTTCAAAATCCGGACAATTGCATCATATCTTTCGTTAAAAAACATAAAAATCTCTCCTTGAACGAATGTGAGTTTATTTGATTAAATTTTATCATTTTTCTGATTGTTTGTCAATATGTAAGCCAATATTGTTTTGAATTTAATTATTTGGTATAATGTTTGAACAAAGAAAGGGTGATTTTATGGATAAAAAAATGGCGGCATTAAGTTTATTTGCGGTTGGCGATTTGAGATTAATAGAAACCGAAATACCAACATGCAAGGAAGATGAGGTTCTTGTTAAAATCAAAAATTGTGGTATTTGCGGAAGTGATATAGGAAGAGTGTTTAAAAATGGTACATATCATTTTCCGACAATTCCGGGACATGAATTTGCAGGAGAGGTTGTTTTTGACCCAAACGGCGATTTGAACGGAAAAAGAATGGTGGTATTTCCGCTTTTGCCTTGTTTTAAATGTGAGATGTGCAAAAAGGGTATGTATGCGCAGTGCAGTAGCTATGATTATTACGGTTCACGGCGTGACGGTGCATTTGCGGAATATATTGCTGTGAAAAAGTTTAACTTGCTGGAAATTCCCGAGAATGTGAGCTTCGAAGAGGGTGCAATGTGTGAGCCTGTCTCGGTGGCACTTCATGCGGTGAAAAAAGCAGGAATTAAAAGGGGCGACACGGTGTTGATTTCGGGCGCAGGACCGATTGGTCTTATTGCCGGACAGTGGGCGAGGATGTTTGGTGCGGAAAAGGTGCTGATGTTCGATATTGATTCGGAAAAAATCGAGTTTTGCAAGAAAAACGGATTTTATGAGTATAAGGAAAATGATGAGTTTCATATAGCGATTGAGGGGACAGGCGCGGGAAATGCGCTTGCGAGAATAATCGAAGGAATTTCCGCAAGCGGAAAGATTGTTCTGATGGGGAATCCTGCAAGAGAAGTTTCACTGTCTCCGAAAAACTATCAGCAGATTCTCAGAAAAGAGCTGAGACTTGAGGGAACGTGGAATTCATCATATTCCGATGTTCAAAATGACTGGAAAGAAAGTCTTGCCGCAATGGCAGACGGAAAGTTGAATTTAAAACCGCTCATAACTCATAGGGTGAGTCTGTCGGAATGCGGAGCAATGCTTGAAAAAATGCGTGATAAAAAAGAATTTTATTGTAAGGTGATGATTGATAATGAAAAAAGATAATATGGGGAAAATATCTCCTTCTCTTATGTGCGTTGATTTTATGAAGATAAAAGAAACTCTTGATGTTTTTGAAAAGGAAAACATTGAATATTTGCATATTGATATAATGGACGGCATTTTCGTTCCGAACTATACCTTAGGTACGGACTATTGTAAGGCAATCAGAGCAAACTCAAGCATACCGCTTGATATACATATGATGGTTGAAAAGCCCGAGGGAAAAATGGATTTCTTTGATATAAGAGAGAAAGATATTGTTTCGGTTCATGCAGAGACAACAGCCCATCTCCAGAGAACGCTGACGAAAATCAAAGAAAAGGGTGCTATGGCATATGTTGCGCTGAATCCTGCAACGCCCATATGTTTTCTTGAAAATGTTATTGAGGACATAGATGGTGTGCTTGTGATGACTGTAAATCCGGGATTTGCAGGACAGAAGCTCATTCCGCAGACCTTGGAGAAAATAACTGCGGTCAGGAAAATGCTTGAAAAAGCAGGGAAAAACTGTGAAATTGAGGTTGACGGAAACGTCAGCTTTGAGAATGCAAAAAAAATGCGTGCGGCAGGTGCGGATATTTTTGTTGCAGGAACTTCCAGTGTTTTTGCAAAGGGACTCAGCCTCAGTGAAGGAATTTTAAAATTGAGAGAGAACATAATATAAAATGCGGCAAACAAAAGAATAGGAGCCATGAAAATGAAGGTTATAAAGGATATATGCTACAGCGGTGATGCAAACCTTGACAGAAGATGTGACATTTATTTGCCTGAGTCCGAAAAGTTTTCGGTGTTCGTCTATTTTCACGGAGGAGGTCTTGAAAAGGGTGACAAGACCTCTGCGGAGGCTTGTGCGGAGTATCTGACAAAAAGGAATGTTGCCGTTGTGAGTGCAAACTACCGCTTGTATCCAATGGCATCATTCCCTGATTTTGTCAAGGACGCGGCATGTGCTGTGGCTTGGGTGCATAAAAATATAGCAGAATACGGCAGCTGCAGCGGAATTTATATCGGCGGCAGCTCGGCGGGAGCTTATTTGTCGATGCTGCTGTGTTTTGACAAGAAATATCTCGCACCATACGGATTAAGCCCGACGCAGTTTTGCGGGTTTATACATGATGCAGGTCAGCCGACAACTCACTTTAATGTTTTGCGTGAAAGAGGACTTGATGAAAGGCGCGTTATAATTGATGATGCCGCGCCCTTGTATCATATCGGTACGGAAAAGAAATATGCGCCGATGTTGTTTGTTGTATCCGATGACGATATGCAGAACAGATATGAACAGACAATGCTCATGCTGTCAACCTTGAAGCATTTTGAATGCAGCAGTGTTAGAATCAAGGTAATGCACGGTGCCCATTGTGAGTACGTCAGAAAGCTTGACGAAGACGGAAAAAGTGTTTTCGGACAGATAATATATGAATTTATAAAGGAAAAGCAGAATTAATGTATGGAGGTGTTCGGATTTGCCGTTGTTCAGTACAGCACAGATTTGGTACATTCTGAGAATGATTATTGCAAGCTTTTGCGGAATATTGATTGGACTTGAAAGAAAAAATCGCTCAAAAGAGGCGGGGGTGAGAACCCATTGTGTTGTTGCCTGTGCGTCGGCACTTATGATGATTATATCAAAATACAGTTTCGGCGATATGCCGATTGGCGCAGACGGTGTGCGCGGTGCAGACGGCGCAAGAATTGCGGCACAGGTCGTGAGCGGAATCGGATTTTTGGGTGCAGGAATGATTTTTGTACACAGAAATACGGTTACAGGACTGACAACAGCTGCGGGGATATGGGCGACAGCAGGCGTTGGTCTTGCAATCGGTGCAGGACTTTACGTTGTCGGTATTGCGGCATCGATCATTATAATCCTGGCACAAATCCTTCTGCACAAAAATTTCAGATGGCTGAAAAGCTCTAAGCTTAAAAAGCTTGTGATAAAAGACATAGAGACTGAGGGCTATCAGAAATATATGACACATAAGCTGGGTGAATTTGGTGTAATTGTTCATGATGTCTATATTGAAAAAGATGAGAATGCGGGAAATTATACATTTATAATTGAAATACCGTCTGATGTCAATGAAGAAAGTATAGTGTCGCTGATTGATTATAAGTGCAAAATAAGTGCAAACTCATAGAATGGAAGAAGTAAAAGTGAAAAAAAAGAAAACAAAAACAAAATAATATTTATAATACTGTATATTGCCTACATGTCAATTTATCTGGCAAGAATAAATCTTTCTATGGCAGGAACAGAACTGACAAGAATGGAAATTGCAGATGCGGCGCAGATTGGATTTCTGGGAAGTGCGTTTTCGACAATGTTTGCAATCGGAAGGCTTGTGAACGGCAGCCTGGGGGATTGCACGCCGCCCTGGAAAATGATTTCGGTCGGTCTTGTTGCTGCGGAAATTTGCAATATATTAATCAGCTTTTTTCCGCCGTTTATCGGAATCATATTGCTTTAGACGGTTAATGCATATGCTCAGTCAATGCTTTGGAGTTCGATTCTGTTTGTGGTGACAAGGCTTTATGATGAAAAAAAGGCAAAGCTGCGAATGTCGGTTATGATTACTTCGGTTGCGACCGGAAACATTGTCGGTATTATCGCAAATATGTACTTTATTACAAAGCTGGGTGTCAGATATGCATTACTGATACCCGGAATAATTACCATTATACTTGGCGCAGCAGTTGTTGCAACGGTGAGGGAAATAGATAATTCAGGTACCCCCAAAGCATGAATTTTATTGAAAAGCTGCGCAGCAGGGAGCTGAGGGTGATGTGTGTGCCTGCTGCATTGCACGGAATTATGAAGGAAAACATCAGCCTTTGGATGGCAATTTACATAGTTGATGTTTATTCTGTTAATCTGAAATCATCAGCGTATTATATTTTGCTGATTCCTGTGATAGGTTTTGCGGCAAGAATGGTATATCCGATGCTTCTGCGGTTTTTTAAAGGGAATGAAAACGCGGTCTCGCAGATATTTTTTGTGGTTTGTGCCTGCGTGTCCTTGCTTGTGTGCTTCAGTCAAATTGGAATGATGTTTTCGGTCATTGCACTGGGTGTCATATATGCAGCCGTGTCTATCATCAACACCTCAATGCTGTCAATATATCCGCTGAGATATACAAACGAGGGCAGCTGTGCGGGAGTGAGTGGAATACTGGATTTTGCAACATATTTCGGTGCAGGCGTTTCAAGTGCAATTTACGGCGTTGTAATAAAACACTTTGGATATTTGCCGATGTTTGTATCATGGCTTGTTATTTCACTTTTTTCGGCAATAATTCTGCATATTATAAGCAAAAGGAGAGATGAAATTGAAACTTTCTGTTGAAACTTATGTATTGAGGGAAATATATGACGACAAAAAAGCAATAGAAATGATAAAAAGAGCAGGATATGACTGCTATTATTATTCAATGTATTGGGCAAAAGATGAGAAAAATATGCTTGATGACGATTGGCGTGAGAAAGCACATAAGCTGCGCGAACATGCTGATGAGATCGGGATAATCTGCAATCAGGCTCATGCACCCTTTGACATTCAATATACAGATGAGTTCAGTGAAACAAATCAAAACTATAAGAAATTAGTGAGGTCGATGGAGACTGCGGCTTTACTGGGAGCAAAAACAATAATTGTTCACGCGATAAAAAAGAATCTCCCAAAAGAAATGGATTTTTACGAGTTGAACAAAAGGTTTTACAAAAGCTTGCTTCCCTATTGCCAAAAGTTTAATATATGCGTTTCTGTAGAGAACTTGTTCAACATAATAAACGATAGGACAATTCCTGTTTTGTCTGATCCGAAAGAGCATATGAACTTCGTGGAAAGCCTGAAATCGGACGCTTTCAATATTTGTGTCGATGTCGGACATTCTGCAATTACAGGTCAGCTTCCTGAAAACGTCATCTCTTCAATGAATAAAAACAGCCTGAAGGCACTGCATATTCACGATAATGATTTTGTGTCTGATATGCATATTCTTCCGTATACAGGCAAAATTGACTGGGAGAGTGTTTGTGAGGCTTTGGCGCAAATTGGTTATAAAGGCGATTTAACATTTGAAATTTACGGATTTTTGAAAAAACTTCCCGAAAACCTGATTTTTGATGGGCTTGTATATGCAGAAAAGGTGGGAAGAGAAATTATAAGAAAGATAGAAGAAAGTATTTAAACGAGATTTTAAAGCAGATAAGGTAACATATAGAGCTGAATTACGGCCGAATTTTTTGGTGTAGTATAGTATTTTGGAGACATTATATGAAAATGCAAGATTATATAAAAGAATTTAATGAAAATGATATAGAATATATAAAGACCGATATAGAAAACGATAGTTGTCAGGAATGGCTTGAGAGCGAAATTCCCGTTTTTGAATGCTCGGATAAGATTTTGGAAAAAGCTTATTATTTTAGGTGGTGGACATACAGAAAACATGTCAGAAACACACCTGAAGGATACATTATTACAGAGTTTTTGCCAAATGTTCCATGGAGTGGTATATATAATGTGATAAATGCTCCGGCAGGTCATCATATTATGGAGGGACGGTGGCTAAGAAACGCAGAACACTATCTTACGGATTATATAAATGTTTTCTTTAATCATCCTGAGGAGGGAATGCGTTATAGTTCATGGACGCTTTGGGCGGCTGAGAGACTGAACGATGTCAAAGAGTGTGTTGAACCGAAGGCTTTTTTAAGGAATGCAATTCCGTATTATAAAAGATGGGAGGACGCTCATAAAACTGAAACAGGACTTTTTTGGTCTACTGACGATATGGACGCAATGGAGTTTTCGTTAAGCGGTACACCGCATGGAAATGTGCTGCCCGGACTTCGCCCAACTCTTAACAGCTATATGTATGGCGATGCTTTGGCAATATATGATTTTTCGGTTCTTTGCGGCACACCTGCTGATGAATATAAAGAAAAAGCAGATAAAATAAGCAAGACAATGCAAAAACTCCTTTGCAGAGATGGATTTTTTAAGGCTTTGCATCCGAGAGACGGAAATTTTAGCGATGTTATCAGAATGGACACAAAAAAAGTCCCGAGGGAACTTATAGGATATATTCCGTGGTATTTTTCTATTCCTGAAGAAGGCGATGAGGTGTTTAAACTTCTTGAAGATAAAAATGTTTTCCTTGCAAAACAAGGGTTGACAACTGTGGAGCAGAATGCAAACGGGTTTTTGTGCGAATATGAGCATGAGTGTTTATGGAATGGCTATGTGTGGCCTTTTTCAACTTCACAGACATTAACGGCACTTTTAAACGTAATGCTTAAATCGGGAAAAAACAAAAAACGTTATTCGGAAATGTTTTTTCGGTTGCTTCATCAATACGCTCGGCAGCATACGAGAAAAACAGAAACGGGTAAAGAGGTTATGTGGATTGACGAGGTGATGTCGCCCTATGAGCATGTTTGGACAAGCAGAGAAAAACTTAAAAATTGGAGTTGGAAAAAGGAGCTTGGGGGAATCGAACGCGGCAAGGATTATAACCATTCAACATTTTGCGATATTATAATTTCGGCTCTGACGGGTTTTGCAATAAAAAACGGCGAGATTATGTTTGAACCGATAATCCCGAAAGAATGGGATTATTTTTCAATTGATAATCTGTTTATAAAGGGTAGCCTTTATCGTATAGAATATGGTAAAACAGATGAGCATTACGGAAAAGTTGGGTTATCCGTATATAAAAACGGAAAGAAAATTAAATAGCGAGACAATATGCGGGAAATTCATTCTCCGCATATTGTTTTGATTTTTCCTTGAATGTTTTATAGTATATCTATTATTTTGTGTGGGGTGAGTTGAATTATATAAGGCGTGAGTTACTTCTGCATATAATCGCTCGGGGTCATACCGTATTTTTGAGTGAACACCCTTGTGAAGGTGAAGCTTGTATATCCAACCTGTTTTGCAACATCACCGATTTTCATATATGGATTTTCCTTCATAATTTCCACAGCCTTTTTAAGGCGGAAGCTTGTGAGATAGTCCTTAAAATTCTCACCCATCTGACTTTTAAAGATTTTGCTTGCGTATGACTGAGAAACATTCAGATAATCTGCAAGCGTGAAGAGTGAAATGTCGCTGGCATAGTTTTTGTTGATGTAATCAATTATCCGTTTTGTTGCAACATCATCAACGTCCTTTTGGATTGTAACCTTGTTGTTTATAATCAGATTAATAAAATATGCCATCTTGGTTTTAAGCTCCTGAGTGTTTGAGCATTCAATAAGCTCAAGGTAGATTTTCACATCGCCGAAAACCTCTTTTTCGGTTTTTCCGATTGAAGCCAGGAGCTTTGTGACGGTGGAGTAGAGCATAATCACAAACTGAAAATAGTATTCCCTGGTGAACAGTGTGCCGCTCATGTTGACATCAATGGTTTTATTAATATATTCCATTGCCTTGTTTGCGTCCATTGCCGTAACGGCGTTTAAAATGTTATCCTCAATTTCAGATGAATACTCAATTGTTTTGGGGACACAGCCTGTCGGATTGTTTTCAGCCGATATAACCATATTGTTGTCGGAAAGAAT
>CAKSIW010000044.1 GCA_934463175.1 uncultured Clostridia bacterium
GTTCTTTTGCACAAATATCCTCAATTGCTTCAAACGCTCTTTTTTGCACTTCGGAAATTGTTTCGCCTTTGGGCGGTTTCACTTTTGCCAAATCTGTTGTCCAACAGGTAAATTCCACAGGATATTTTTCCTGTATATCATCAAAAGTCATGCCGTTCCAAAGCCCCGCATTGATTTCCTCCAAGCGTTTATCTTTATATATTTCTAAATTTAACTGTTTGGAAACTTTTTCAGCCGTTTTTACGGCACGCTGTAAATCGCTTGAGTAAATTGCATCAATCCGGTATCTTTTCAGCACAAAGTCTGCCATGATTTCAGCTTGTTTTTCTCCCGTTTGCGTTAAGTCATAATCTAAGTTTCCTCCAAAAACGGATTTTAAATTAGCCACACTGTAACCGTGACGCACAAACAATAGCTTTGTTTTTTTGCTCATAAAGATTCTTAATCCTCCCCGGCAATCCCCTTATTAAATCTCTGCATTCTAACCTTTCATGCACGGTTTGCGGAGAATTGCTTCACTTATTGATTTTATTTATCAAATGCTTTCCGGTTGCCGCCAAAAGCTTAAAAGCATATTTCATAAGCTCAGGCTTATCCTCACAGCTCCATAAAAACTTATCCGTCACTTCAAATGTAAAATCACCCATGTATTCAATGTCAGAAAGAGCCTTCATAATTTCATTCCAGTTCATTTCTCCGGAATATGGCAATGTATGCATATCAACATAATTGTCATTGTCATGAACATGAAGAGCTCCGAGGCGTTCTTTTCCGAGCACCCTTATTGCATTCTCTGCATTTTCGCCGACAAGTCCCGAATGTCCGAGATCAAGACATATTGTAAAATATTCCGGATTAAGTTCATCATAATATTCCGCCAAATCCTTTGCATAGCTGCATACATTAGGTACAATCTTTCTTTCTGTATCGTTATTATAAGTCCACATATTCTCAAGCGCAATTTTTATCCCATATTCTTTGCAATAGGGAAGCAGGCTGTTATAAAAATCAATGTTAAACTGTTTTTGCTTTTCTTTGTCCGGATAATCAATGGGGTGAACAACAATAACGCTTGCACCGACCAACGCCGCAGCCTTAATTGAACGAATAACTCCGTCTTTGGTTTTCTTGTTGTACGCGTCCATTTTCTCCTTATCAGGCATACACATATAACACGGATACGGAGCATGAGCCTGATTAAAGATTAATCCATGCTTTTCTGCTGTCTCTTTAAGCATTTTACAGGTTGCTTCAATATTTTCTTCAGAAAATTCTTCATTGTAAATCCTTTGAACAAGGTGCAGATCCAAAGCATCAAATCCGGCTTCTGCCGCAACTCTCATTCCCTCTTCATAGCTAAAACAGTTAAAAAGCCTGCTTGTTGTTTGTGACAGTTTCATTATCAAATCATTCCTTTCACTTTATTCTTCACGAAACCATTTCACATCTCAGGCACACGGAAGCCGCAGTTTCCATGTGCCTGAACTTCTTTCACTTAAACAACATTCCTTTATATATCGGTTTCAATCCGTTTAACGAATCCCACTGCATTAGCTTGATCCAATTCCCTTCTACGGCAATTCTTTGACCTATACCGAATTTTTTATAGCTGTCTGCCTCAATTTCAACCGGCAGTCTTGATATTCCCTTAAGCTTATTATCAGAACCGTAAACCGCACAGAGTATTTCCTCTGAAACATCTTCATCATTTTCATTTTTCACGGTTAATTCTATGATATTCATTTCCGAAGCTGTAACACTGCCAAGAGCTTCAGCCTGAAGGTTAAGAAGCTTTGCTGAAACTGCAAGACCGCTTGTGTAATCACAAACACCATCGGCAACAAATATTCTGTCAATCCATATTTTAGTGTCTGTATTCTTATCTTTATCCGGCAGCACCACTATTCTTAAATGATGCATTCCGTCACTTAAATTCCTGTTAAGATATGTTAATCTCGGAGATGTTTTGCCGCTTGTATTAACATATGAGCTGAGTTTTGCCACCGTTTCACCGTCTATTTCCACTCTTGCAAATCCGCAGTCAGAGCCGATGCGTGTCTGAATTCCAACGGCATTTCCGTAAAAATCAAGTGCCATCTCCGAACCGGGAACATTCGACACTTTGCCGACAGTGCCTAAGCTGAGACCTATATATGCCCCATTAGATCCGTCTGCAAAGCTTTCATCAAAGTTTTTGTCCGTGAGCTTCACTGAGCGCATTATATAATCATAACGTTTTTCCGTTTCCTGAGTCAACCACTCTGCTTCTTTTTTGGGCTTTTTATAATAATCTCCTGTTTCAAGCTTTGCAATTATTTCTTCCGCATACAGCTTATATCCCAACGCGTTAGGGTGAACGTTGTCCCCCAAAACATCAGTTATTGAAGAACCTGTGTGATCGCTGAGATATTTTTCCACAACAGGCTGCAAATCAATTGACGGAATACCGTAATTATCCGCAACCTCCTGATGCCATTCGGAACAGTCATAATACATTGTGTTGTTATAATACTGTGTGGTATAAACGAAAATGATATACGGCACGCTGTCCATCGACATAAGGTTTCTTACGATTCCTTCCATGTTGGCAATAACATTCTTATGATTGGTCTCCGCTGTACCGCCATACTGATCATTCACCGCAAATTCAACAAATACAACGTCCGGTTTTTTGCTCATAACATCAGCTTCTAATCTTGCAAGCCCAAATTCGGACGGCGTTCCGCCCACACCCACATTATAATTGTTAACCTTTGTTTTCGGATATTTTGAGGTGAAATAATCACTGACAAGCTGCACCCAGCACTTTTCTCCGTCCGACATATTTATGCCTGCCCCCTGCGTGATTGAACCTCCGAGGTAAACCACATTAAGCGAATCCTTTTCTTCAAATTTTCCGTCAGAGCTGTCAGCGAATGCAGCCTGCGTCATGGTCATCAGCAAAACAGCAGCCAAAATCAAACACACTTTTTTCATAATACCACCATACCTTTCCTATTTGTAAAAAATATTATATATAAACTGCGCAGCTTCAGCTCTTGTAGCTGTGTTTTTCGGCATGAACATTGAATCCCCCATACCGGAAACATAGCCTGCCCGTGCCAGCTTAGTCACTGCCTCATAAGCATAGCCGCTTATTTCTTTATCGTCTTTGAACTCTGTGTTTTTTGTTCCGCGTACATCATACTGAATGAAAGCGTTCACATTTTCCTCGCCCATCATTCTATATACCATAGTTGCCATATCCTCACGGGTTATAGGCAATCCAACACCAAATTCTGTTTCCGATATTCCGGTTACGCTTTTACTTGCATATGCACTGCATACAAACGGATAAAACCAATCTTCTTTGTTCACATCAACAAACGGTATTTCAATATCGGTTGATGCTCCGAGTTCAAAAACAGTGCAGAGAATTTTCCCAAATTCCTCTCTTGTGATTTCGTCATTCGGGCAAAACTCACCTTGTCCATTACCGTTTATGACGCCTTTTTCATAAAGCAGTTCTATCGCAACTTTCGCCCATTCGACGTTGGCAATATCACTGAACACAGCTCCTTTTCCCTGGCTGTTCGGAGTTTCCGGCAGCTTGACCGGCGTATCGTCTTTAGCAATAAACGAACCGCCCGCACTGATCTGCGATCCGCCCCGTGAACCGCCTCCTCCGCCTCCTCCGCCTCCGCTGCCTCCGCCGTCTCCGTTCTTCTCACTCTCGTCAATGGCATCACTCAACAGCTTGGAAAAATCTATTTCATTAGGGTCTGCAAAATCCAACAGCTTTTTGTTAAGCAGGACAAGAACCGTCTCTTCCTTGCTGCTGCTTAAATTTCTGAATTTTTCCAAAACATCTGCATTTATATCTAATGTATCGGAATTGGCTTTAATTTTATCGGCACTGTTCTCATTTATATCACTTTTAAACTCTTTAATAAGCGCAATACGTTTTATCTCCTTTTCCAACTGCTGAAGAAAATTATTTCTGTCATTTATCCTTATGGCAACACAGTTCTTCTCAGCCTCACTCATATCATAATAAATACTTCCGTAATCTTCTGAAATATCTTCGCAATATTCATCAAGTATGCTTTTTATATCTTCACCATTCATAATCCGTTGTTCAGCCTTTGCTTTTCTCAAGGCATTACTGAATCTAAATCCGGCAGCACTCACATGAGGCTCCGCTCCTACACGCACCAAAACCTTATAATATCCCGACGGAGAATCTGACGGCAAAACATATTCCACAATGCAGCTGTTTCTTTCATCATCATATTCCGTAATCTTTCCCTGCTTTATGAAAAGCACAGCCTTATTTACATTATCGGCTGAAATATCCTCCGCGTCATAATGCGGTCTTAACATAATCACCGACACGTCTGTACCGCCTTTATAGTCTGTATATTTAGTTACAGATATTTTTCCCGAGCTGCTGTCAAACGATAATAAAAGCCCGTCCGTGTCATCAGCATAAACAGAAGAAAAGGCAAGTGTTAAAGTCAACATCAGGACAATCAATTTTCTTATTTTCATCTTTAAATACAACTCCTTTTAATCAATATAGCGGAACACTGTCCGAACAAGCTCTCATATCCTCTGTCCATACAAAGATTTTGTAAAAATCTTTATTTCTCATTTCTTTCAGCGGCAGCGTAACTTCTGCGTATGACATCGGTGCGATAAACCTATACGAATTTATGCATTTGTCCAGGTTCTCACCGACATATCCTGCAAAATATATATTTGCAGGAAGATAACCGTCTGCCGTATTTTTAACCTTTATATGGATAAAACTCTTTTCGTCAGTGTCAGAAAAATCAACAGCTCTGCCGTATTGATCTGTATAATATATTTCTGCTGTTTCGGCAAGTTCCTGATTTTTTTCCGCGCTCCCGCCGAGCATTTCCTCTGTAATTGCTATTGAACAACACAACGCGTCGCCTGAAAACAGTTCTAATCTTAAGCTTTCCGTTTCATTGCCGACAATAACTCCCGCACCAAACAAGACTTCTTCACCGGCTTTAACCTCAGCTTTGTACGATGAACTTGAAATAACATTTCCGCTGACCCCCACATTTTCAAGGACGGCTGTTAATGCGGTATCCTCCTGAGAATTATTCTTAACACAAAACTCACCGATATTTATACTTCCCATATCAAACGAATGCAGCGGTTTTCCTTCCTTATTGTAAAAAGCCATATCATTGAGTGCTATATCTCTGTTCCCGTTCATGACAGAGAAGCTGTATGCGCCGCCGTCATTCCATTTTTCACGCTCCGTGCCGGCATACAAATCCGATGAAGCAATTGCACACACCTTCCAGTAATACTTTTTTCCATACTCAAGAGCCGAAATTTCCTTGTGCGAAGTCTCTGAAATCTCATCTGTAATAATATTGCGGAACTCTTTGTCTTCTGCAACCATCACTCTGTACTTATCCGCTCCCGAATTATCCTGCCACACAAGTGTGAACCTTTCCGTGTCAACATTCTGACTGTTGTCGGCAGGATAAAGCAGCCTGAAGCCGCCAAGTGCCGCACTTGTTTGGGTTTCAATTCCTGCCCTGGAAACATCAAGCCCTTCAAAGTCATCTTTAAAAACCGTCTTCAGCACAGAAGTGTCCGCAAGATTTCCGCTCATTCCGTCAGTTTTCACAGCATTTTCACTTAATTCAAGGTTTGCCGATATATTGTTCAAATCCGGATTTTCGGCAAGCCCTTCTTTACTTATTTTACTTTCAGTCACTCCCTCGCCAAGATATATCACATTATTTGTGATAGAATTGCCCTTGGGTGCTATCGCATTTCCATCATTTACTATGCTGTCAAGATACGGAAATTCTGTTTTCCATTTATCATTGCTGTAATCGTCAAGATATCTGATATAGCTCTCTATAAGCGGCTGCATTTTTGAATACAGTGCAGTATATTTATCCCTTAAAGTATTTTGCTTAACATACCAATCAATATGTCCGTTATATTCATTCAGTTTATCATTGTCCATTTTATCAAGATTATATATTGCAACCGCATGAGCATTCATGTCCATAAACAAGTTATTATATACGTTGTTATACTCCGCGCAATGCATTGAAAGTCCGCGGTTTGCCCTGTTGAATACATTGCCGTATACGCTTATGCCTGCCATGCCGTCATCAAGATAAACCCCCGCTCTTCCGTAAATGTTTGCATACGGTATATCATGTATATAATTGTATCTTATTTGAGTTCCGCCGTTTATCCACGACCTTCCTGCATATATAACGCCTGCGTCCGATCCTTCATGCAGCAAATCATAAAAATCGTTGTATTCGATTATATGATTGTTTCCGGAAAACTGTATTGCCGAGTGCGGAGAATTATTAAATCGGTTATGCATAACCTTCATTCCCACACCGCCTGTTATGCGTATGGCATGGCAATATCTGCTTCCGATTAAAGAAAATCTTTCAAAATGACAATTCTTTATCACGTTGTTTCCCGAAACAAGACTTTCTTTGTCGCCTTGGGCGTCTATAAAAATTCCGCCCTTTCCGAGATCATGAAAATAACTGTTTTCCACAAGTACATTATCAGTGCCTCTTATATCACCCGCAACCTGACCTATGCTGCGGAATTCACAGCCCGAAATATGAAGTCCGGTGCTGTTTTCCGCATAAATCGCTTTGGCACATGTTCCTTCAAAAATTATATTTTCAAAAGATACGTTTTCTGCATTTTTCAGAGTTATCAGATTAACAGATGATGCCGTATATGTGACCTCAGCCTCTTTAATGTCCGCCGGCGGGTATATATACAGCATACCCGAGCTGCTGTCCGCATACCACTCCCCCGGCGAATCAAGCTCTTCAAGAATATTCACAAACCTCACCAAGCCGCCGTCTGTCATTCCGTATTGCAGCCATTCTCTTGTGCTGTATGTCCCTGTTTCCGAATCATACCCTGACAAAATGCACGAATCGTCCGCATAATCATACACAAAAGTTCCGTATGCCATCACTCCGTCAGCCGATTGCCAGCGCGAACCCCTGTTTTCCGGAGTTTTAAAAGCTTTCACTCCGTCCGCTGCTGTATAATCCGTTATCTGTGTGTAACTTCTGTTCGGCCATTCCGCTATTCTCTGCATTCCCCCGTTTACAGTTACAATCGGTGGCGAAATGACATCTAATTGATTATGTCTTTCAACTTTTTGCATTGAACCGATATTCGTTATTCCCAGATTCTTTAAATTAACGCAGTATACCCTGCTGCGTGCGTTAAATTCCAGCCGTTCTTTTATTTTTCTATCACTTATAAGCTCAAATTTATTGCCTTCGATTGAATCTGCCGCTGTAATTATTGCGCTCTCACCGCCGTATGCACTGAAGGTTATATTTGAATTATCGGATATAAGGTTCAATGTCTCTGTGAGTTTATACCTTCCGCCTCTTAATACTACCCTTGCAGGAAGTGCACTGCCGACACGCTTTTCCGAAACAGCCGACACGGCTTTCTCTATGGTTTTATAAGGAGCATTTACACTGCCGTCGCCGGAATCACTCCCCTCAGGCGACACATACACAATCAAAGCGTCATCTGCAAATGCAGGAAGCACAAACGATGTCCCGATAATTGTAATAAGAGCTAAAAAAACAAGTTGTTTAAAAGACTTCATAATTCCTCCTATTTCTCATCGGCAGCACTTATTGCAACCGTATTTCCTCCATTATTATATACATGGAAAAAGCCGGGCAGATCTATTATGTTCTCTGTATCAAGATAGTTGAACACTTCTTCTCCGTTAACCTTAAGTATAACCCTCACATTGTCACCCTCCGAGGTTGCGCCGAATTCTATATCATATTGCACACCGCTTTTAATATACGTATTCGGAACGTCAAAGAAGAAACGCTTGCTGCCGTTGAATTTCTGAAGCTCTATAACATTCTTCTTAACAAGGAAAATATATTCCTTGGTGAGCCACGGTTCAATTTCCGTGCTGACAGCTCTGACACCGATTGAGGTATAGCCAATGTCCGTTATATCAAATGCCGCTTTCATTTTAACATTATTATAGGCTTTAACCAGATCGCCGTTATAACCGCCCCATGAGCTTGTTTCAAACTTGGCAACTCCTCCCGAAACCACAGCGTTTCCGTTCCACTTTGAAGTTTCCTTCAAAAGCTTTGAGATGTTAATGGTTTCAGTGTTTTTATTCGCATCAAATGCATTGGAGGCTTTGGCAAGTCTGTCCTTAACGTTGTTAAGCATTTTGTTTGTCAGACCTTTTGACATGACTGTTTTTTCACATTCATCAATTTCCTTTTTAAATGCTTCCTTAGAACCTGCCTTCTGCTCACCCGGGGCGTCGCCCTCCTCAACAGAATCAAATTCAGCCCTCGCCTTCTCTATCAATTCTTTAATCTCGCTTGTGTCAACTTTTTCATATTTTGCCGTTGTGAAGCTTCTCACGCCGTCCGAGTTCCAGATTCTGTTGTTTCCTCCGTATACCCTGTCGGAACAGAAGCCTTCCACCTTCCAGTAATATGTTGTTTCATCAAAATCGAGATTTCTGAACCACTTATAGGTTGCATACAGAACTTCATCGCATATAATATTTTCAAAATTCTTGTCTTTTGCCACAATGAGTCTGTATCTGTCCGCTCCCGAATAGTCCTCCCAGCAAAGCGTAACATCATAAGCGTCAACATTCGTGTCTCCGTTCACGGGTGCAATGAGATTAAACGGCTTCATCACGTCTGTTTCTTCGCCCTCAATGCCGATTTCTTCAATTTTCGGCACCTTGAAATCGGGAAAGGCATTCATATCAAAATATTCTTCCACCTTTGAATAGTCCGTGAGATTAAAATTTCCGTTCTTCTCATCAACAAACGGCGGCTTAACCCAGTTGATATAATTTCCGCCAAAGCTGCCGCTTTCTTTTGCAAGTCCGCTCGCAACACCGATTACGGAATTATACACGACATTGTTTGTAACCTGATTATTGCGCGGAGACGCCGCGTCTCCGCTGTTTGTCAGCCTGTTCATGTCAATATTGGGAAAAGCCTCTTTCCACGCAGGTTCATCAGGATTATAATAATTATAATACGATTTGTAATTACTTCTGAGTTTTTCATAAAGCTTAACATAATTTTCTCTTATGCTTCCCTGATTATAAAAATCATCAGCCATTTTGTTCTGTTTTCTCATGGTGTCATCTGACTGCTTATCAATGTTTATCACCATAACAGCCAAGTCGTCGCAGTACCCGAAAATATTATTTTTTACGGTTGTGAACTGTGAATTGTGTATCTGCACCCCTGCATTTATGTTCGCAAAGATATTGCCGTAAATTGTTGTTCCGGAATTGAAGTCATCACAGTAAATTGCACGTTTGCCTCTTCCTTCGGTCTTTAAATCATGAAAACAGTTATACCGTATTATATTGCCCATATCTATCCACGAACGTCCGGCATAAATCACTCCGCCGTCTTCTGTTTCATCAATACAATCATAAAAATCATTATATTCTATGACATTTGATACGCCATTGAACACCACCGCCTGATGTGCTGCATTATGTATGCGGTTGTGACTTAAAACATCGCCCACTCCGCGCAGTGCCACAGCTTCGCAATATCTTTTTCCTATAACTGAAAATCTTTCAAAGTGGTTGTTTTTTATAACATTATTTCCGTGCTTGAGCGTCACCTTATCTCCGTCGGTTATTCTCACACACCCCTTGCCCATATCGTGCATATAATTATTTTCTATAAGATTTTCAAAGCTGCTCTTTATGATCATTCCCTGTTGTCCGATATTCCTGAATTCACAGTTTCTGAAGGTGTTGTTGTTTGCATTTGTGAGATAGAACGCGCAGCCCCTTGTGCCCTCAAATGTCAGATTTTCAAACTCAAACCATGACGAATCCGTAATTTTAAACATATGATTGGTTGTGAGAGCAATGGTTATCGTGGAGTCTTTTAAGTCATCAAGCGGATAAAAATATAACATACCCGTTTCGGTATTTACATAAAATTCGCCCGGAATATCCAGCTCCTCAAGAAGATTTATAAACCTGACCTGTCCTCCTGCCCTCATACCGTGAACGGTGGTGTAGGTTGTCTCAAACGAACGTTCGCTGACATTCATATTTTTCAGCAGGAAGGTTTCATCTGCCCACTCTTCATAAAAATTCCCGTATGCATAAGGCTTTTCCGCACTCACCCAACGTTTGAGCCGGTCTTCTTCTATCGAAAACTTGTAACCCTTTGCAGCCGCAAAAACCTCTTTAACGGAAGTAAAGGCTTTGTTCGGCCATTCAGCAATGGTCATCATTTTTCCGTTCTGCATGAGAATCGTTGAAACGGGCGTTTCTATCTTATGCCTTTCAACACGCTCAATGCTGCCATAGTTTGCAACGTCAAGTGCGCTTAAATCATATTGATATACCTTTCCCCTTGCTTTCTCAGGCAAACGTTTTAAAATGCTCTCATCTGTCACAATGCTGAAATCCCTGACAGGCAGTACCCTCGCCATGGTCAGTATTGCATTTTCACCCTCATACCCTTTAAACACAATCGGCGCGTTCGGCGTTCCGCCAAAGCCGTCACCCAAATCAACCGTATCTTTAAGCGTATATATGCCCTCTCTGATAATGATTTCAACCCTTTTATCATTTCCGTTTCTGTATTTTCTGGCAGCATATACAGCTCCTTCGATTGTTCCGAGAGGGTTTTCTATAGTGCCGTTTCCCATATCGCTTCCGTTTTTTGAAACGTAAATTTTCCGCACGTCTTCTTCGGCATGTATGTCAAAGCTGACAGCTTCAAAACACATGCCCAATAAAAAACAAAACACGCAGAATATAATGCACCTGCTTTTTCTCATCAGAAACACCCCTCTCCTATCGGTAAATCATTAATCCGTAAATTCTGTATTCATAAATCAATATGAGCACTCTGTCAGCCTCATCAATTCCGAATTCCTCTGCCGTTTTGAGTCCGTCAACGGAACCTTTTGTTATGGGATTATCACCGCGCTCCCCGCTGTCAAAAATAAAACAGTGTTTAAGCGGCGATAAAAGCTGCATATAGCTGTATCCGTCACTTAAATATCTTGAATAGTCCTCGGTGAACTTCCAGTATTCACTGTTCTTCTCTAAAGGAACTGCAAATATATATCCCTCCGTAATGCCTGTTGAATTGCTTGTCTTTCCGCTGTTCAGCACACTTCCTTCATCGCTGATGCTGCCGTCGGCATTCGGAACTCCCATAAACTTTTTAGCAAATGTAATTTTCTTGTTTGCGTCTTCTGTCCAGCCGATAAGGTCACCCGGCTCCAGATTGAGTCCGTCAATAATACTTTCACTTTTTAAAGAACGTTCAAGCATTTGTCCGTTTCTTAAATTTGCTCCCCGAATGTTTGTAATAACATCACCCTCCGGCGAAAGCACAGATTCAATATTAGATATTATCATTGCATTGATTGTCTCATCGTCTTCAACATTCAAAGACAGTCTGCTTCCATACTCCACCATAACGGGAATCAGATCCATGTCCACTGCATCAAAAAACGTTACGGAGTTGTCAAAAACATGCGTGCCTCCCGTTAACGCCCTAACGGAATAGGAATCAAGGCTTCCTGCATCATCGGGAAGATAAAAGCATATGGAGCTTGCATTAACACCTAATGCGAACTGAGCTTTATCACCCTTCAAAAACCTTATCAGCCCTTGCCAGACAGAACAGCTCACCTTGTATTCCGAAGCCTGCTTATCATAATTATATCTTATGGAAAGGCTCTCTTCAGAGCCGTCGGGCATTATGGTGTCAATTGCCTTCAGCTTTCCGTAATCGTCAAGATAAAGTCTTAAAAGCTGCTCGCACCCCTTTGCATTTCTCATATTAATGCCTGTTCTTGCTTTATATTCAGAGCCTGACGCCATAAGCCTTCCGCGGATATTTTTGCACTTAACACCTGACTCGTCGATTGATAATTTGTCTGTAATTTTATATACTTTAAATTCACCGTTTTCAGTGAAAATCTTTAATTCGCATTCACTTCCGAAGGTATCCTCGGAAACACCCGTTAAAAAACCGTAAATATAATTCTGATCTTCCTCTGTGCCCACAATCTCATCATAATAATTGAGAATCAGTTTTACAAGCTTTCCGACTTTTATTTCGTTCTTTGATTTATCAAACGCTTTTGAATATTTATATTCGACACCGTCTGCCGTGACTATGCTGTCTTTCTTTAACTGAGCTGCGGTTACGCTTCTGAATTTCGTTGACATATATATATTACACAGCGTCATATTTCCCGAAAACTGCCCTGTTTCCGTATCAAGATTATCCGCATAAACAGAAAGAACCGTATTTTCTGTCATATTCTGAAAATCCTTGTTCCGATCCAAAATATTTATTGTACAATTTTCCGAATCATTAATACTGAGCTTAAGCGGAGCAATTCCCTCACGCTTGTCAAAAACATATCTGATTCCCTTTTCATCATATACATGGTCAATCCAATAATCTATGTAATACGAAATCTTCACTGTTTCATATTTTCCGTCACATTCCGAATCAATCAGCTCAACCCTGCCTGATTTCGGCTTTAAATCGGAATCCTTATAGAAACTTCTTTTTATGCCGTTTAAAATAACAGACGTGCCGGTGTCGATTTTCACACTCTTTTCAAATCCGTTTTCATAATATATAAACTCTGACTTAGTTGTTTTTTCGCTGATATTTTCAGCGTCAACCTCTATAATTCTTCCATCGGTTTTCTCTGCATAAAGAATTTTGCCATGGCTCATGTCACGGTCCTTTTTATAATATGCCCTCACCTTAAACCCTAAAAGCTCAGCAAATTCATCTTCTGCTTCAAAGCTTGTGCCGTTAATTCTGATAAAGCCTTTTTCCGCTTTATCCCTGCCGAACAAACCTGTGTATTCATTCGCCTCAACCGTTCCTTTTGTTTCGTATATATCAAAGTATGCTTCAAGCAAGCTTTGGCTGCCGCTGTACTTGATATTGCTGCCGAATCCGATCTGCTGCATACAGTCCGCATCAAACGAATTATAAATCAATTTTGCAAGCTCCTCAAGACTCATTGTATCAGACGCTGATTTATTAATTCCCTTTAACAGCTTCTGCTTCTGAGCAACATTGAAATAGCCCGAGGGAAATCCGCCTTCTGCGTTTGCATAAACCCTCAGTCCGAGCAATTCAACCATGACTTTAACCGCTTGCTCAACCGTCAAATACTCCTCTGCCCCAAAGCTGCCGTCCTCATAGCCGTTCATCATTCCCAGACCACTGACCATGCCAATCGCAGCAGCATATTTTGAATCGGATTTAATATCTGCAAACGGCAAGCCTTCAAAAGCACCGCTGTTAATATCAGTGTTATAAAAGCCCGCAAAAATCAAAGCAGCTTCGCCTCTGGTCACAAACTCTGCGCCCGTTTCCACGTCATAGCTGTCTTTAAAAATTCCAAGCTCATACATCAGCGCCGTACAGCTGTTATTTTCGTCTGAGACAGCAGCTGCACACACTCCCGACGCATTGAACAAAAGAGAACTAATCAATATAACACTAAATATTTTTTTAAGCACTTTCATATAAACCCCCTCGTGTAGTATCGGAATAATACTGCAATGCAGCAGCATGATTTTCCGACGGTCTGCCTGTGTGCTGAAAACACACAGGCAGTCAGTAACTCATCTTCAATTACGGTTTTGCAATTACCTCGGACATAGGAATCATTGTTTTTATGGAATCCCAAACATATGCTTTAAGCTTTGCACCTGCCTCATTAAACTCAGACGGCACTGTGACAGAACAGTTCAAGGTTTTTGAAGTGCCTTTTTCAATAACATCTTCCACATATGCAATGTTCGTCATTGTCCCATCACCGTCAACCACCGCAATAATAAGAGCAGCAGGCTGCTTTGCAAGTATTCCCGTGTTGGTATATTTAGCAGACACATTTATTGCTGCACCGGCTGTAACCGAGAAACCTTCACCCGTTGTGCTGTTCACAAGAAAATCCGAAATTTCAATTCCAAGCGGCATATTCATGGTTGAGAATGATATTTCAAGAGATTCACGGCGCGCATTTCCTTCATCGGAAACAATACTGTTTGGAACCAAAAGCTTATACTGTTTCTGATATGTGAGTCCTCCGCTTATTGTAACGGTTTTCATATCCGCAGAAAGGCTGCGTTCAACACTGACAGGCGAATATGCAGCACCCGACTTTTCATAAAGAACAATTTTATTTATTTCATCCTCGCTTGCAAGCGGAAGATTGAAGCTCACCGTCAAGGGGTTTGCAGGATTAATATTGCTTGCACCGGCGGCAACAGAGCTTTCTGCTTCAAGCGGCTCTGCATAATAAACCTTTACATCGTCCACAGCCACACTTGTTCCCGCAGCACACGGATTGCCAAAAGAAAATGTTTTAATTCTTGTCATATCATATCCGTTCGCATTACCGCTGTTTATCCACGTGCACATATTTGCGCCAAGCTTGACCGGACCGCCTTTAACGGTTACATCAGTTGTTTCATCTGTTATTGTGTAGTTGAAGGTATCAAAGGTATCTGCATTTCCGTCAATATTCATTGTAACCTTAATTTTATACCAGTGTGACGGGTCAATGTTTTCCCAGACAAGAGTATCATCATATGTACCCTTTTGAGTTGTTGTCGTTGCAGGTACCTCTGTTGAAACATACAAATTGTTATTTTTAGCATAAACCGTTCTCACTGTATCATACATAGAAGCAAGTACTGCATTCCTTCCGCCGTCATGCATTATTCCTATACTGTTCAGGGAAGCTTTGCCGCTTGAATCTGTTGAATTAATAAACATAAACCTGCCTTCTGCAACAACATTGCCCGAAATATTTAAATCTTGATTGTAGTAGTATGTGAGAACTGCACCGCTTGAATTGTTTTTGCTGAGTGTCAGTGCTTTATCCGTTCCGCCCTCGCTTTTTGCCGCAATACTCTGCGCGTTACCCGATTCATAGCCGTATTTCCATGTGCTGTCAAAATAATAAGCATAGTTTTTACCCGAAACAACACCGTAATCATCAAAGTTTTCATTGATTATATATGATGTTCCCGTTGTGAAAGTAACGGTTTTCGGTTCAGATATGTTTCTCCCCTCTTCCGATACAACTGTTTGCGGAATTTCAATTTTATAGGTTGTGTGGTTTTCCATTCCGATGAAGCGTAAAGATAATTTATCCTCACTCAGGCTGCCGGAAATTCCGCTGTCTGTCCAGCTTCCGCCTGCTGTCTTTTTGTATAGCTTAACCAGACTTGCCGTGCTGTCTGCCACGGTTGTTGAGAACACCACATTAACTTCACCCTGCACATCTCTCGCTCCGTCCTCAACCGACACATTTGCCGTGAGTTCTGTCATGAAAACTTGTTTGTCCGAGACTGTCGGCTGAGTCATTTTCAGATAATCCATTTTATACGCAAAGCTTGTATCGCTTGTGTCAGTCACATCATTTTCAGTGACTGCCGTTTTTGCTTCCGCACCATTGACATATATATAATTTATTTCTGTTATGTCCGAAAGATCTTTTTGCCAGTTAGCCATCGGCACACCGTAAACTCCTGCTTTGCTGACAGCTATTGTATTCCCCGTTTCTCCGTCAATGACAGCAACCGCAAAAGTGTCATGAGTTGAACTGTCACCGTCAATGTTTATAAGCTGTTTGATAATGTACCATTTATTGGGCTGTATTTCACAAACCTCAGCCTTTTTAGCCGAAAAATTTGCCGCACTGCTGCCCGTAGTGTTACCCGCGGCTGTTGTCACATAAAGCTTGCTTCCGTTGACAAATATATTTTTAGCAGCCTTGGCTCCGTCCTTTGCAGCCTGTGTAAAAGAATACGGAACATAGGTTGCACCGTCATCAAGCTTTTCAAACAGCACCTTTGTTTCAAACAGCACCTCGCCTGAAACCGGAGCCGATGTTATATTGTTTTTATATATATTGGCATATTGGTTGCTATTTCCGTTCTCTCTTGCCTTATAGTTAAACCTTACAGTTCCTCCCGTCTCCTGCGTAAAGCCGCCGTCACTAAAGGTGTAAATTGCCGGAGTCCATGAGCCTTGAGGAACGTTTTCGTATACTAAACCAAACGAATCCATTCCGTCCTCGTAATAGACATCTCCCGCCGCGGCATATGCCGCAGGTGCAGATAAGCTGCAAAGCAGCACTCCAACCGCAGTCAATGCACTTAATACACGTTTCAGATTTTTCATTTATAAACTCCCTTTCCTATTTATTTTGTTTATTTTTCAAAAACTCATCAACCTGTCTCTGAATTTCTTCCTTGACCTTTTGTCTTCCCGCCTGGTCGAGCTTTCTCGCACGCTCTGCCCATAGTTCTTCCGAATACTGCCAGATTGTGTAGTTCTTTTCAACCGCGCTGATTTGAGAAATCTCGCTTCTTATCGGATCGGTGTCAAGAGTGAAGCCCATGAGCGGTGATTTGACCGCCTCATCATTAAGTTCCATTGTCTTCTCCCAGACATCATCTTCCTGACCCTCAAGAAGCAGCGCATTAAACTGATTTCCGAACTTCCACTGCATCTTGGGAGTGTAGCCTCCGTTTTCTATATATGTAACCTTACCGTCTTCATTTAATTTGTAGTGCTTGCCTTCAATTCCAAACCCGACAAGGTTATACAGTTCTTTGTCCGTATTGATGAGTTCAATGAATTTCAATGCCTTTTCGGGATACTTACAGTTGTTGCCAATTGAAATCATTGTTCTGACGCCGCCGTCTTTAAGCATATAGGGTGTGTTAAGCACAACAGAAATAACCTCTTTACCTATATCGTTTTTGACATCACTTTCAACACCGGGCTTCCAGCCTTCACAGGAAACAACATATTTACCTGCCTTGTAATCAATTGTATCGTCTGAAAGCCCTGCCATATCAGGACGGATATAACCCTGTTCAAACCATCTTTTGTATGTTTCCATACCCTTTTTATATATTTCAGAGTCTGAACCGAAATAAACCTCGGTATTCTTTCCGTCACGGTCAATGACAACATCAGACGAAATATTTTCGTACTGTCTCGACACAAACATACCTATTCCCCAATTGCAGCGGAACGGGAATTTATCAGGCTCGCCTTCCTTTACCATTGCAAGAAACGGCTCTATGTCCTCAAGATAACGCACCTTGCTGAAATCAAAATCATATTTGTCCGCAACCTCTTTTAAGACAACAATTCCTTCGGGCAATGCAAAGGTCTGCAAATTGGGAACACCGTATATTTTGCCGTTTACCGTTGCCGCATCCCAGGCATACTGCGGAAGACTCTTTTTAAGCTCCGGTGTTTTGTCAAGAAGCTCCGTGATTTCCAGCAGCCCTCCGTTCTTCACCGCATCTGCATATTTATTTATCCAGCCTGTGAAACACAAATCATACTCCGCTCCGGCAGCCATATTCATTTTCATTCGCTGTTCATATGCCGATGTGTCGATGAACTCAAGGTTTAGCTTTGCACCGATTGCCGGCACTGTAATTTCGTTCACCTTCTCCATAACCGACGCAATATCCGATTGCTTATCCCCGGGAACATACCATGTCAGTGTCGGTATTTTTTCATTTTCGCCGGCTTTTTTGTCTCCGCAGGCAGCCGCACCGACCGCGAGTCCTAAAGCCAGCAGAATTGCTGTTAATCTTTTAAGCACTTTTGTTTCCTCCCACTTTAAAATATTTTATAATCATTTAATTATTTTACAAATTTTATCCCTTTACGGAGCCGACTGTCAGACCTTTGACAAAATACTTCTGGAAAAACGGGAACACCACAAGAGCAGGACCCGCAACCACAATTGCGGTTGCCATTCTCACGGTTTCAGACGGAATGTCCGAAATATCCACGCCCATTGTTCCGCCGCCGCTCATGCTCGTGTTCTGCAAAAGCTTTATGTTGTCAAGTATCCTTTGCAGCATATACTGAAGACTTATTAAGCTTTCTTTATTTATGTAGAGCATTGCGTCCTTCCAGTCATTCCATTTTTCCAAAAATACAAAAAGCATAACTGTGGCTATAACCGGTTTTGAAAGCGGCAGTATCATTTTTAAAAATATATGATATTCGCTTGCGCCGTCAATGATTGAAGATTCTGATATTTCCTCAGGTATGCCGGCAAAAAATGTTCTTATCATAAATACATACCATGGATTTATGAGTGTCGGAAGTATGTATATCCACAGCCTGTCATTCAGATGAAGATACTGAGTGTTCAATATATAAGTCGGAACAAGTCCGCCGCTGAAAAGCATTGTGAAATAGAGATAAAAGCTGAGTGCGCCTCTTCCTTTGAGCCAGCTTTTCGTGAGCGGATATGCAACCATTGACATTAAAAAGGTTGAAGCCACCATTGAAATGAACGAAAACAACGCCGTGACCTTGTATGCATTAATAATTGCTTCAGGATTTTTGAACACATATTTGTAGGCTGAAAAATCTATACTTTTGGGTATAAGCCTGTACCCCCAATTTGCTATATCACTTTCTTTGGAAACAGATACAGAAACAAGCAATAAGAAAGGTATAATAATTATCGCACATAGCACCAAAAATATTGCATTATAAAACATCTGTTCTTTTAAATATCTTTTTTTCATTATTCGCAGCCTCCTATCAAGCAATTAAAACAGTGCGGTGTCGGGGTCAACCTTTTTGCTCAAGGTGTTCGTAATTAGCACAAGAACCATACCCACCAGCGACTGCAAAAGTCCAACCGCAGCACTCATACCCATGTCACCGATTTCACGCATTGCACGGAATATATATGTATCAACAACATCGGTTGTGGAATAAAGCGCGCCCGAGTCTCTCGGCAGCTGATAAAACAGACCGAAATCCGCTCTGAAAATATTTCCTATTTTAAGTATTGTCATTATTGTAATTAGCGGAACAAGAGAAGGTATAATAATGTGACGCATTATCTGCCTTTTCGATGCGCCGTCTATCTCACCTGCCTCAATCAAAGATGTGTCAATGCCCATGAGTGCTGCATAATATACCACGCAGTCCATACCCAAATGCTTCCACAGAGACGCTATAACAAAAATAACGGGCCACGGCCACGGTGTTGAATACCAATCTATTGGATTTATCCCTATTCTTGATAAAAAGTTATTCATCACACCGTATCTGACATTTAAAAAAGCATATAACATATAAGAAACGACAACCCATGAAAAAAAGTGCGGGATTATGAGTGCTGTCTGATAAACCTTAACCGAAATGCGGTTTGTGAGCCGAAACAATGCTATTGCCGTTAAGACAGACGCCGCTATGCCGATTACAATGAAAAGAAAATTCATATATAATGTGTTCCACGTTATATTTGCAAATTCACTTGTCCGAAAAAAGAACTTAAAGTTTTCAAGCCCCACCCAGTCGCTTCCCCAGATACCTTTATTATAACGGTAGTTCTTAAACGCAATAACCAAGCCGCCCATTGGCAGATACTTAAAAACAAACACAACCAAGACCGGAATTACACACAGCGAATAAAGCTGAAGCTGTCTTGTTCTGTATATTCCGCCCCTCTTCCTCCGAGGCTTTTTGCTTGTCTTTTCTATAGCCGTCATATTCATTTAAACTGTCCTCCCAAATATTTCTTTTTGTTCTAACACAATATTAACACAAAAAAACGGCGGCTTCAATAATAACCAAGTTCATAATTTTTTGGACATTGTTCACAATTTTTATTTAGGGTTTACAATTCATTTTTAATGATTTATAATAGAATTACCTTAAAGAAAACGGGGAGAGTATTTTATGAAATATAGTTTGATAATAGCAGATGATGAAAGTTTCACGTTAGAACATACAAAAAACCTGATAAATTGGGAAGATTACGGATTTTCCTTAGTTAAAGCATTTTCTTACGGACAAGATGTTCTTGACTGGCTCTGTGAAAATCAGACTAATCTCATTATAACAGATATAAAAATGCCCGACATAGACGGCATTGAAATTTCAAAGATATGTTCCTTGAAGTACCCCGACACTCTTGTTGTTTTTATGAGTGCATATAATGATGCAGACTATATAAGAAATGCTCTTCACTATTCTGTGACCGACTACATTTTAAAGCCTGTCAACCTTCAGCAGCTTACAGATGTTCTTGTGACCTGCAAAAATAAACTTGACAAAAAATTCAAAAGCAGTGAAACAATATCATCAGGCAGTTTCCTGAGCGAAAGCAAATTCAACGATATTCAGTTTGTATTTTCAGACCTCCTGTGCGGCACATTCAAAGACAAGCCGGAGCTTGAAAAAGCACTTTCAGAAATAGGTATCCACGAAGAAGTCTACTACCCCTGTGTACTTTTTAATATACATATAGAAAATTATAAGCAATATATAAGCACGGTGCGAAACAACGATCCTCTGCGCCTTATGTTTGCAGTTTCAAATATAATTCATAACATAGAAGACAAATACTGGTTTGTGATAGTGCGTCACGCATATAACAATATTGAGGTTTTCGGATATACCAACACCGACTTTATGATCTCCGAACACAGCCACTCCCCTTTTGACATATTAAGACAGCAACTTAAATCCATATTAAATCTTGATGTATCCATAACACAGCTACGCACATACGAAAATATTTTCAGTCTGCTGAACAAATCCGAAAAATCCGAAATCGAAATATACACCGAAGAAAACAGTATTATTGATATGGTGAATAAATTTATTCATGAAAACTACAAAAAACCGATTTCAACACAGCATGCGGCAAAATATGTTTCCTTCAGCACAGCCTACTTTTGCATTTATTACAAACAGCATACCGATGAAAACTTTCTTGATTCGCTCAACCGTTACCGCATACAAAAAGCAATAGAAATTTTAAACAGTGCAAACATTGAAAAGCTTTCCACGCTTCACGCACAGGTCGGCTTTCCGAATAAGAGTTATTTTTACAGGCTTTTTCGCCAGCACACGGGACTGACGCCGACTCAGTATATAAATTCAAAAAAAGAAAATAAAGGAGAATAATATTATGTCTCATTTCAACTCCTCTCTTGTCGGATTTTTAAAAATTTTTAAATGGAACAGTATCTTTTTTAAATACCTGAAAAAATTTACTCTGATTATCATAATACCCATATTTCTTTTAAGCTCAGTATTATATTATTTTTTCAGCGACAGCATAAAAAGCTCAATCGAAAGCCGCCTTTCGGAAAACACAATTAACTGTCAGCATACCTTTAATGATACACTTGACAATGTTTTTAATTTAATGGCAATGCTGTCAACAGAAAATGAATTCATAGTTCTTGATTCTCTGACCGAGCTTGACTATTTAAACAAAGACCTGCAAAATTCACTCAACGAATTCATAAATAAACTTAAGTATTTTATAACATATTCGCACAATATTGATTCGGTTCATGTATACTTTAACAATACAAGGCATGTCTTTTCAACAAGACACACTGCGTCTGTTGAAGAATTTTCAAAAAGAAGTATAATCGGCGAAGTGATAAATTCAGTGAAAAACACCACCTTTTATTCACAGGCAAAGGACGAAAATCCCGATTTTATAAATGTATATAAAGCAACATACGCAAACGGCAAACTACAGAATGTTGTTATTTTCACCCTGGATATTAATTATATGCTTGGGGAGTATATTGACCGCAAGGAGGATTCCTTTTGTCTTTACAACGGAGACACTCAAATATACAACATAGGCACCCTGACGCCTGCTGCTTCATCACAATACAACATCTTCAAAATCCCACGTCAAACCACGCATTCGGGAGATTTGAACTTCCCTATGCTGAAATACAGCATTACATATTCCAACGCTCAGAACGAAAAACTTAATGCCAAGCTCATTGAAGTGATGATTTTGTGTGTAATAATCACCCTGTTAATACCATTTTTGATTTCATGGTTTCTTTCCGTGGAATACTGCAAGAAAATATTTGACATAACAATGAAGCTTCAAAACGAAATTGATATTACCCCGCATACAGAAAGCAAAAATGAATTTGAATATATCGTGAAAAGTATAACCTCCATTACCGACCGCATTGCAAAAACCGAAGCCGAACTTACAATGCAGCTGGTAAACTTAAAAAAAGCCCAGGTTTCTATCCTTCAAAACCAGATTAATCCTCATTTTCTGTTTAACACAATAAATTCAATAAATGTATATATAATTGATATGTTTGGCGAAGAGTGTGAAGCCACGGTAATGCTTTCAAATTTATCTTCAATGCTTTCGTCGCTTTTTAACACAAATGAGCTTTTTGTTTCATTGGAAGAAGAAATTAAATATGCACAAAGCTATATAAATATAGAACAGATTAAACATGTTAATACATTTGATGTGATATGGGATATTGATCCCGAGGTTCTGAATTACCGTTTGATAAAGCTCACGCTCCAGCCGCTGCTTGAAAATGCTTTATCACACGGAATATATCCGCTCAGAGGTGACAAGCGCGGCAAAATCAATGTAACGGTAAAGCAGGTGAACGAAAAAACGCAAATTATTGTAGAGGATAACGGTGTTGGTATTTCAGAGGAAAATCTGTCGAATATAAAATATCAGCTTAAAAATCACTACACTCCAACAACCAAGCATATAGGGCTTAATAATATAAACACAAGAATAAACTATTTATACGGCTCGGAAGCAACAATTGATATATCATCTTCCGAAAGCGGAACCTATGTGGTTTTGTTACTCCCGCTTTCGGAATAATAAAATATAAAGGGCTTAAATTATGAGAAAGCTAAGAATTTTGAGTCATAATGTTTGGGGGCAGGACAATTTTTTGAATTTATATATGTTATATCCTTTTTAAGCAAATAATAACAAGAATATAATTTCCCCATCTTATAATAATTGAGATTTTTTAGCGCCAAAACATGTTGTGCAAAAACGAGAAATATCTATCGCCCCGTTGTTTTAACCGGTAATGTATGGTATAATTATTGCAGGCGAATTTTGAGAGGAGAATCGTTATGAAAATAAAGCATTTAAGAATAAGAACAGCAGTAATATCTTATCTTGTATTTTTTGCGGGATGGACATTACGAGTTGTATGTGTGGATTTATCGGGGATGAATGAGTTCCTGTCATGGGCGATAGGCTTTTTAATTCATATCGTGTGGTGGCCTTTGTTTGCATTGTTCTTGATTAAACGATACAGCAATGATTTAAACATATCCCTGAAAGAAATGATTACAACAAAACCGAAACTCAAAATATTACTGCCGCTTTTGGCATTTGCATTGGTTTACAATATAGTGGGATTTTTTATTAACAGCAGCGGATACGGTACAAAAATGAAATTGTATGATCTCATTGTTACAGCAGCAACGGTAGATATTTTTGAGGAAAGTGTGTTCAGGGGCTGGTTTTTAAATGCGTTATCGACCTTTGTGAGTGAACGCAAGGCAAATCTGATTTCCTCAGCACTTTTTGTGCTAATCCACTATCCGGGGTGGATTTATGCAGAATATGAATTGACAACTATTGCTGTAACAAGTCTTTCGGTATATGCACTCGGCTTAATGTTCGGGTGGGTATTTAGAAAAAACAGGTCAATATGGACAGTTGCAATTGAGTCAACCCCGAATTTTGTGTAAAGTCTTTACGAAGCCTCCAAGATGATGTATAATAAAAATATCAATATGG
>CAKSIW010000045.1 GCA_934463175.1 uncultured Clostridia bacterium
GCAAGGTTATTCTTCAGAGACAGTGCCGAATTATATGACTGCGGAACTGCATACCATGACGAAGCCTTTTTTCCGAGATAGATTATCAAGTCCACATCAAGCAGCATTTCAATGTTTAAGGCGGCTTTTTTAAGACGGTTTATGAATGCCTCCGAATTGTCGATGCTTGAAATGCAGACTGTTGTCTGAAGATCCATGTCAATTATTTTCAAATACCTTGAAGAGTCAAGATTTGCGTTCAGAATTTCATTGATTGATAATCTAATGTCGTTCAGACCGTCGTTTGTGAGCATGGATTTCAGCTCCTGATAGTTTCTGTAGGTCACGATGAAACAAACAAGCGGAAAATTCACCGAATCGAGATGATGAGTGATAATCCCTTCCTTAATCTGCATATTTGTGAGCGTTTGAGTCATGAGCTGAAGCAGAAATTTGTCCGTAAGATTTATTTTTGATTCCGATATGATTTCATTCATAATGTTTTTCTGATCCACCAGAGAGGTTATATATGACTGAATCGCTTCAAACTCTCCCGTTTCCTCATTCAGCTCACCTTTCGGAAGAGATTTAACGAGCTTTTTGACGGGAGAATACAGGTTGTTTACATTTGAATTTGCTGCCGCAAGCAAAACAAATGACAGCGTCAGAACAAGCAGAATGAACAGTATGAAAAAGCTGTTCAAATGTATAATGTATGACAAATAAGGAATATACGATGTGTAGTATACTTCACCGAAATAATTTGAAAATGTGTGTGCGGATACGGTTTTCTTGAAGCGCGGTATTTCGGCTTCGGTTGGTACTTCTTCGGTTTTCTCGTTGTATAAAACACTTGCGTTATATTTTTTGAAATTCAGTTCTGTCACAGAATCAATGCTTCCGCGCGATATACCCGAAAAAAATGATTTCACATCATATAAAAACACAAATATATTCGGGTCATCAAGCTTGGTTTTGCATGAAATGACCGAAACTATGAAGTGGCTGCGTCCTGTGTCGGAATGTGCAATAAACATAAGACGGTCATTCTTGTTTGCGCTGCTGAGCTGCTGAACCGCTTGCGTTGTGACCGTTTCGTCAAGACCGAAGCTGTTCAGGAAAAAATGATAGGAAAGTGAACCCGAAGGCATTGCAACGCGATCCTTTTCCGGGCTGACAAGCCCGATGTAATAGTCCATGTTTTCAAAAAAACCGACAGACGATATTTTCTTGCAGACTTCATTAAGCATCGCAGGACTGCCGGGTGAGTTTTTCTGAGAGAAACCCGAAACAGTGCTGTCGTCGGTGAGCATGGTTGCAATGTTCATGCTGGATTCCATATAACCTTCAATTTTGTGTATGACTTCTGTTGAACGCTTCTGCTCATATTTCATAAAGTTGTTTTTTGAGCATATTGCATAGGCGGCATATGCGAGAATTGAAAAAACAACAATGTATACAATATAAACCGAAAACAGCTTCTTTTTCAAAAAGTTGTAGTAATGTGTCACGGTAAATCTCCCACCCTTTTTTTCATTATAAAATAAGTATAGCAGATTAAAAAAAGCTTGTCCACTCAAAAACGGCTTTTGATAAAAAAAGTATGCATTTTACAAAAAATCTATGCTGGAAAAAACATACTTTATAAGATGTAAAAAATAGCAAAAAGTGCCCTGATATGGCATAGATGACAAAAAGTTTAGGTTAAATGCAAAAAATGTTTGTTGAAAACAACGGGGGGCAATGATAAAATAAATATAGAGTCGACCAACAAAAAAATACGTAATACGAAAGGGGTTTTGCCGTAATGGACAATGCAAACAAAATTCGCGGCAGCATGGAAAAATCCACAGAAAAGAAACGGTCAGGGAAAACATTTTCGGAGATTCTGCGTGACCGTCAGCTGTATATAATGCTGATACCGTTTGTTCTTTACTACATATTGTTTCTTTATATGCCGATGTACGGACTGCAAATAGCGTTTAAGGACTACAAGCCGTTTGTCGGTGTTGTGGGCAGCAAATGGGTGGGGCTCAAGCACTTCATAAACTTTTTCACAGGACCTTATGCGTGGCGCGTAATCAGAAACACATTTATGATTAACGTTTATGAAGTTATGTTCACATTCACACTGACGGTGGTCATGGCGCTGCTGCTCAACGAGATAACACACAAAAAGCTGAGAACAATGGTTCAGACAATTGTTTATATGCCCCATTTTATATCTATTGTTGTCGTTGCAGGATTGGTAATTTCGATTCTGTCACCGACATCGGGCATAGTTAATGCGGTGATTGAAAAGCTTGGCGGCGAAAGAACATATTTTTTGGCAAATCCAAGATTTTTTAAACCGATATTTGTGCTGATGAACGGCTGGTCGGGAATTGGGTTCGGAACAATAATATACACCTCGGCAATCTGTTCAATTGATGAAAGTCTGTATGAGGCGGCGGAAATCGACGGCGCGGGCAGAATGAAGAAAATGCTTCATGTGACGCTGCCCGGCATAAAGAGCACAATTGTGATAATGCTTATCCTGAGAATGGGACAAATGCTCTCTGTCGGCTCGGACGCAATTCTGCTTTTATATCAGCCGATAACCTATGAAACTGCTGACGTAATTTCAACATTCGTGTTCAGATACGGAATTGAGAACGGAGACTATTCTTTTGCATCGGCGGTCGGAATGTTCAACGGAGTTGTGGCATTGGTGCTTGTCGTTGCGGCAAACAAAATTTCACAGAAGGTCAGCGAAACCAGTCTATGGTAAGCGGAATTGGAGATGAGAAATGATGAAAAGAAAAGAGACATTGGGTGAAAAAAGCTTTAACGTTGTGAACTTTCTGATAATGTTCTTTGCCGTTGCCGTTGCAATATATCCGCTGTGGTATGTGCTTGTCGCATCGTTCTCAAACGCATCGGACGTCTCAACGGGAAAAGTTTTTTTCTGGATAAGAGGTTTCAACCTCGCGGCATATAAAAAAGCGTTTTCAACACCATACATAGGAACATCATATCTTAACACGATTTTCTATTCGGTTGTCGGAACGGTTTTCTCAATGGTGCTGACAATTCTCGGCGGATATGCACTTTCCAAAAAGAGACTGCACGGCAGAGGATTTCTGATGTTCTTCATCAGCTTCACCATGTGGTTCAATGCGGGAATGATGCCGACATATGTAATATACAAAACACTTGGACTTCTCGACACAAGGCTCGGTGTCCTGTGCAGCGGTGCGGTTTCAACGTTTTATGTTATAATTATGCGTACGGCGTTTGAGGCAGTTCCGGATTCGCTGGAGGAATCAATGAAGCTTGACGGCGCAAGCGATTTTCAGGTGCTTTTTAATTGTTACATACACCTGGCTGTTCCGACGATAATGACATTGGTTTTATACTATTTTGTTCAGCGTTGGAACACATATCTGTGGCCGATGATAATTCTGAAATCGGAAAGCAAGGTTCCGCTTCAGGTTGTTCTGAAAAAGCTCATTGTTGAGATGAGCGGACTTTATGATGATGTAAGTAATGCGGATATAAGCGCAATCAGCAAGGAAACGATAGTTTATGCGACAATGGTTATTGCAGTTGTTCCCATGCTTGTGATGTATCCGTTCATACAAAAGTTTTTCATAAAAGGAGTTGTTGTGGGCGCGGTGAAGGGATAGGTTTACAATTTTAAAGCACAGAAAAGGAGGAGAAAAATGAGTTTATTCAAAAGGATTATTGCACTGGGAGGAGCAGCGGTCATGACGGCTTCATGCTTCACAGGGTGCGGTAACGGAGACAACAAGACAGAAGGCGGCGTGAAGGAGCTTTCGGCATATTTATATTTTTCGCCGACAGCATACACCGACAGTATGCCAATCTGGAAGGAAGCCGAGAAGAAAACGGGAATACGTCTCAAATCGGTTGTGTCAACAATCAATTCAAACGAGTCTGCGGCATATTCCACAATGCTTGCCGGTGATAAGCTTCCGGACATAATCAGAAGCGGACACGGAAATCTGCGTGAGCTTGCAAGCGACGGAGGGCTTGTTCCGCTCGATGATTACATTGAAAAATGTGCACCGAACATAAAGAAATTCTTTGAAGCGTGTCCCGAGGCTGAAAAGGTGGCAACAATGGAGGACGGGCATATATATTTCATTCCCGGATCACTTTCGGGTCTGGACAGTGACGGCAGCCCGTCGGCAGGCTTTTTCATCAGACAGGACTGGCTTGACAAGCTTGGACTTTCAACGCCGACAACAATCGAGGAATACTATAATGTTCTGAAAGCGTTCAAAAACAACGACCCGAACGGAAACGGCTTGAAAGATGAAGTTCCGTATTTTGCAAGAGGCAAAAATCTGAAAGGACTTTTGCAGCTGTTTGACACAAATGACGACACCGTCCTGAGAGAGAACGGAACAGTCGAATACGGTCCGATGACCGAAAAGTATAAGACTGCGATGAAAGAGCTTCAGAAATGGTATAAGGAAGGCTTGATTGACAGCGAAATTTTCTCGCGCAGCAATGCAAGAGAACAGCTTCTCGGTCAGAATCTCGGAGGAAGCACGGTTGACTGGTTCTCTTCAACATCGAAATATAACGAAACATATGCAGACGCGGTTCACGGCTTGAATTTCGTGGCAATGCTGCCGCCGAAAAACGTGAGCGGCGAGGTTAAGTCGATGGTCGGAAGAGAAAAGCTGCATTGGTACGGCTGGGGTATTTCATCAAGCTGCGACAAGAAAAATTATGAAGACATTGTGAAATACTTTGATTTTTGGATGAGTGAAGAAGGACAGACCTTGATGTCATATGGCGTAAAGGGTCTGAGCTATGACGAGGACGGAAACGGAAACAAGGTGTGGTCTGACGAGGCAAAGGCGTATGCGGACGGAATACCGAACTATCTCCGTTCAATCGGATATGCTGAAATTGGCACAATCGGAAATCTTGACAGTGAAAAGTCGGCGATGAACGACATAGGACGCAAAGGCTTTGAAATGTATGAAGGAATCATTGCGCCGATTTTCCCGACAGTTGCATATACAGATGAGGAAAATGACACAATCAACAGCTGCAAGACAAACATTGACACAGCCGTTAAGGAACAGCAGCAGAAGTGGATTTTTGGAGAAGCTGACGTGGACGCAACATGGGACAGCTACATCAGTACACTTAAGAAAATGGGTGCTGATAAGCTTGTGAAGGTTTATAACGACGGCTATTCAAGAATGTATAAATAAATTAGAACTGATTGCGGAACCGAAAAAACCAAGCTTGCGGATAACTTAAATATCCCCCTGTGTTTGCAGCCGCAAAACCCTTTCTTTGAAGGGAAGGCTTGCGGCGTAAACATTGTTATGTAAAAATTGTTTTATCCGCACAAAGCCGATGTTTCTTTGGATTCTGCAATCAGTTGTAGTAATCAAAATATAAAGGAGCTGTAAGACAATGAAGAAAATTATAAGTTTACTGCTTGCGTTCGCAATGCTTGCCGGGGTTATGTGTGTTCCGGCATTTGCGGAAGATATTACCCCGACAAAGGAGGGAAATCTTTCTTTCGCAAAGAGAAGTTCAACGGTTAAGGTTAATACCGACAACAGCATTGATACAACAGCGAACACATATGAATCGATTAATGTTAAATATGACAGTGATACTGAAGGTTTTTCGGTTGGAAGCACTGCCGAAAGTCCGCAGTTCGTTCGTGTTGAGCTTGATATTGCGGCGGGTGCGCAGGACGCTTTGATAAGATTCCTGCCTGACACCGCTGCCTCAGGCGGTAATTTTAGAACCGGTGAAAAAACAATAAATGCAAACACCACAAAGCATTTATCAGCACTGCTTGATTTGAAAGTCAACAAGCTGTATGCATATTTGGGGGAAGAGGAAATCAGCAGTAAAAACGGCACGGCTTATGATGCTAATGCCACGACTCCAGTGACAGCAATTACGATGTCGGCTATTTTTATAAAAACAACAAATGCTCAAACAGGAGCTATCACAATTTCAAATGCCAAGTACTACACATATAACGCTGCAACAGGCTATACTGCGGCAAAGTTTCAGGCGGCACATCTTCCCAAGGTTACAACAACCGCCGCTGCAACGGTTGTTTCAAGAAATAACAGCACAGGCAAAGTGACAGCTAACACGGACGGAACATATACGCTCTCGAGAACGGGCGGAGACGGTTTGGTTGGTGTAACGGTGTCACACCCTTCAACAACATACAATGAAGGCACAGCGGCGTATACTATGGTTACGCTTGACATTGAGCAGCTTCAGAACATTCAATCCTTCAAAACGCACAGCAACAGTTGCGCAGACACAAAGAAATATGCGGATATAGCGGCATTTAAGGACACAAACAGATTCCATAATGTGACAATTATAACGGATTTGGCTAACAAAAAAATTTATTACTACGGAGACGGGAATTTAATCACTGCAAACAATGACAGTGAAGTGCTGAACGGAACAAGCAGTGAAAAATATGACGTGAGATTTTATTCTGACCTGAGTAAAAATCCCACATCAGGTGCTGTAACGGGTGAAGTGGTAAAGGTTAGCAACGCAAAGTATACAGTGTATTCATGCAATGCAACGCTGACTGAAATACAGAATGAAGCTGCGGCTAATGCAACAAGAATTGCAGAGCTGAACAAAGGAACCGGAGAGACAACGGTGGCGGTGTATCCGGTTGTCAGAGGAAATCTGACAACTTCGGCAACAGCGGCGACTATTACGAAACCGTCAAACAATAATGCTTCATTAAAGTTTAATTTCCCGTACACGGTTAAATCAAGCAGCGGCAACGTGAAGTATCTGCATTTTACGGCAAAGGCAAAAGCAGTTACCTACACTCAGGGAATTAATAATTTGTGTGTGGAAGGTTCAAACAAGCAGCTGTTCAGCAATTATTTTGTTATCAACGACACAACTGCTGAAAATAAGATTGATGCTATATATGACGTTGCAAACAAAAAGATGTACACATATTTTGACGGATACTATGCAGGAAGTGCTGACAACAGCGAGATAGACGAAGTGACTGATATTGCAGTTTACTACAGAGAACTGACCAATAACACAGACGAGACAAAAGAAATTGCAAAAACCAATTTCAGTGACTGCAAAATCACATACTACTACACAGACGGCGGAGGCAGCTGCACTCTTGATACTGTTAAGACGGCGGCGGGTGTTGTTAGTTCGGGCGTGAAACTCAACGGTATTGTTGTGACGGCTCCGAGCGATGCGGCGGAAAACGGTAACCGTGTTTATCCGGCTTTGCACGGTGAGAACACAGATGATTATGTGCTCTATATCGGAGGCTATGAAGACGGAAAGCTGAAGGAGTTTGTTGCGGCTGACAAAGCAATGGTGAACATCATGCCTGCGGAGTCATTCAAGGCATATTTCTGGAAGAAGGACGGAATGAAGCCGCAGAACGGAATTATTGACATCACGCTTCAGACAACGGTTCAGTAATTATTCAGCCTGAAGAACCGACTGAATCCTTATAATATCAATTTTTTTCAATTCATCAGCACCAAGGAGGAGCTAAGTTCTATGAAAAAACGCATTGGTTCGGCATTAATGGTATTTGTTCTTTTGCTTAGTGCGGTCTCGGGTACGGCATATGCAAAAGAGGGCTTGGCTTCCGCAAGGGTGCAGACGGCGGAAAACACGGACGGAGCGGCAGAATATGCCTCTCCGTCTGTTAAGCCGCCTTCGGCATGTCACCCGAGAATATATTTCACATCTTCTGACATTCCGAAAATTAAAGAAAACTTAACAAATGAGGAAAACAAATATGCTCTTAGAATGCTGAAAGCACATATAAACAGCAGTCTGACTTCATCATCGGCATACAGCGATTCCAAGCTTTCGGCGATTGAGTCGCGGGCGTTTTACTATGCGGTGACAAAGGACAGTGCGTCAGGTGCGGAGGCTCATGAATGGGTCGGCATAATCAAAGCTATGAAACCGGAATATCTTCAATACAGAAGATACGGAAGAATGATAAATGTTTTGTCCGAGGTTTATGACTGGTGTTATGACGTGCTTTCCGATGAGGAAAAGTCCGGGATTGTCAGCTTGTGTCTTGAGCTTGCGGCGCAAACTGAGGTGGGCTGGCCTCCGACCAATCAAAGGGCGTTGACGGGTCACGGCTCGGAATTTCAGCTGCTGCGCGATTTGCTGTCGTTTGCCATTGCGGTTTATGATGAACGCCCGGATATATGGGAAACGGTCGGCGGCAGATTCTATGAGGAATATGTGCCGGCGGCGAAATTCACAAACAGCGGACACTACAATATGCAGGGGACGAACTACGGATATTACCGCGAGTCGGCAATTTCCTTTGCATATGCATTGATAACGGGAATGGGAGCGGCAGAGCCGTTTCCGATTGATGACATGGTGCAGACTGCGATGTCGGAGATATATCTCAAACGTCCCGACGGAAACATTTTCGGAGACGGAGACATATATATGGACTCTGTGCCGCCGTTTTCATATTACAGCAATGAGACAAACTCCCTTCTGATCAGGGCAATGAAGGGAAGAAACGGATTTTTGAAGGGTGAATATATGAAGGAGACGCTTGTAATGTCATATGGGACAGTGTCTCAAAGTTTTCAGGATCAATCGCCCGTTATGTTCCTGATTTTGAATGACCCTGCACTTGAAGCTGAGACGGCAAACAAGCTGCCTCTTTCAAAGTATTATTCCTCGCCTGTCGGAATGATGACGGCGAGAACGGGCTTTTCCAACGGTGAAAACTCAGATTCCGCGGCGGTTATGATGAAGTTCGGCGAATATATGCTGAACAATCATCAGCAGCTTGATTGCGGAAGCTTTCAGATATACTACAAAGGACTGCTTGCGGCGGAGGGCGGAAGCAGTGCATCCTATGAGGACAGCGGACACAACATGTTTACGCGGAAGTCCGCTGCGCACAACACAGTTTTGATTGACGATCCGAACGAGGTGAAGCTTAATTCAGACGGCACGGCATATGTTTCGCGAAGCAATGTTAATGACGGAGGACAAAAGCCGCCGAACAGCTATGCGGAATATGGCAGTCTTGAAGAACTTTTTGCTGACCCGAATGCGAAACGTTCGGAGGTGACGGCTCACGAAATTGACCCGTCCGACACTCAAAGCCCGGCATATTCATATATGAAAGGGGAGCTTTCGGGGGCATATTCGGACAAGGTCACGGATTTTGAACGTTCGTTCATGTTCCTGAATTTCGGAGATGAAGAAATTCCTGCTGCATTAATTGTGTTTGACAGGGTTTGCTCATCTGATGAAAGGTTTAAAAAAAGCTGGCTTTTGCATGGAGTGAATGCTCCGACTGTCGGAGACGGGATTGCGGAGTTCAGATGTGACAGTGACGGGTACGGCGGAAAAATGGAGGTTAAGACTCTTTTGCCGACATTCGGGAATCTTGAAGCAACGGTTGTTGACGGCCCGACCGTCAAGGGGTATAAATATGACGTGACAAGCAAGACATGGACGGAGAACCGTTCGGAGACATATGAAACGGCACGGTCTGCGGCAGGCAGCGAGAGAAACACACACAGGCTTCAGCTGTCGCCAAAAACTGCGTCAAAGGAAGATTATTTTTTCAATGTTCTGACGGTTGGTGATTGTCAAAGCTCGGTTTCTTCAAATGCGGAGCTTTTTGAAACAAATACGCACTATGGAACAATTGTGAAGGACAGAGCGGTTTTCTTCGGAAAGGGAAAAATCAAAAATGATAGCTTTAGCGTTGCATTGCCGTCCGGACGGTATAAATATACTGTATGCGATATGAAAAAGGGTACATACAGCATCACAACCGAAAGCGGCACTGTGACGGCATCGGTTTCTGAGGAAGGCGGAGTTCTCGCGTTTGAGAGTGCGGGCGGAACGGTGGCAGCTGCATATATAAATGACACATATACTGCACCGATCGACAAGGCAGAAAACGTCAAAGAAAATGTATATTACATCAAGGACGGAGAAAGAATTGCCGGAGAGGTGAATGTGTGCAATGATTATTTGGGTGAAAATGAGACGGTGTTTGCAGCAGCTGCCGCCGAAAGCATGGGACTCACTGCACGGGAGAACGGAGAGGGCAGCCTTGTGATTTATGACGGTGAAAACAGGCTTGCCGAGATAACAGCGGGAGTGTGCAGTATTGTCACCAAGTCAGGTGTTTTTGAGACCGAGGTCAAACCTCAAATTGTGAGCGGACAGATTGTTATGAAGCTTTCGGATTTACTCAAGGCTGTGTTCCGCAGCAGTGAAATTTCAAAAGACACAAGGCTTGTGTTTTCGGAAAAGCTTTCTTCCACCGAATATGCCGTGACAACAACGGCATATAACGAAAACGGAGAACTCACGGTGTGTGCGGATTTGAAGCAAGGTTTTTCTGCCGACCTGATTTGCGGCATTTTCAAAGACAGCCGTCTTGTATCTGCAAAGAGGCTTGTGAGAGACAGTGACGGCATATACCGCGCGTCATTCAGCGGGGTTTCCGCGGGATATGAGGTCAAGATTTTTCCGTGGACAGATGGGTTGAAGTCATTCGGAAATGTCATTGTTCCGCACAGCTTCGGATCTTCGCTTTTGTCTTTGAAAAGCCGCAGAGACGGGACTGTTGTGTATTCGGACAGAGGATTCACAACTGTGACGAAACAAGCCGACAGAACGGTTGTGAGCAAGCGCGGAACCAAAGAACAGGCATCGGCACAGACAGATCTTGACGGATTTATTCTCGGAGACGATGGATATTTGCTTTATTCGACAGCCTTTAGGGTTCTGAAAAAAAGCTGTGACGGCGAAAAGCTTCAGCTTCGTCTCAGAAACGGAACGGACACAAGCAAATACACTGCGTTCACCTTGCCGTCGGCTGTCGGTTCGGAGTTCAGACTGTGCGTTATCGGTGATTTGAAGAATAAAAAAGTGTATGTATATGTTGACGGAAAACAGGTGGGCGAGAGCACGCTTGAAGCGTGGGGAAATTCGGAAATCGGCACGATTGAGTTTTTCTTCACAAACGGACTTAATGAAAAGGGCGGTTCGTTTGAAGTGTTTGACGATTGGCTCGCAAAGCTTTCGGGGACAATCGGCTTGGACGAAATTATATTGAATCTGAACTGCATCGGGTTTGATTTAAACTTCACAGATTAAGGAGGAGAAAAGATGAAATTCAGAAGGATTTTGGCACTTGCGGCAGCGGCTGCGGTTTTTGCCGGAACACTCGGACACGGCGGAGATGTTTTTGCCGCAGGATTCCGCGCGGATTCACTTGTTGAAGCGGAGTACGGTTCGGTGAAGAACACGATGTTTGTCGGCAGCTCAAAATATTCGAGCGGCGGAAAATATCTCTATTCAAAGGCGTCCGTTGTTTCCGATGCGTCCGCAATCGACACAGATGATGCGTCGTATATTTTTGACATTGAACAGGACGGAAAATACAAGCTGTTTGCAAGAATTTATGCACCGTCCACATCGGCGAATCAGTTTTACTATCGCTGGAACCGCGGAAGCTGGAAGAATTTCTCTGCACTGACGGTCGGAGAATATTTCTGGGCTGATTTGGGAGAGGTTGAGCTGACGGCAGGTTCGAGAAAGCTGGAACTTTGCAGAAAACATCAGAATGTTGAGATTGACTGCCTGTGGCTGTCATCATCAACCAACAAAGAATTTGTTCCCGATGAGCCGTCGGGGGTTGAAAAAATGGAGAAGCTTGATGACTCGGAAATGACATATTCGCAGAAGCAGACAGAAAAATGTTTGGTGACAGACAGCAGTGCGATGTTTGAAGCGGAAAAGGCAACATTGGCGAGCGGAATGGGAATTTCCAAGGGAAGCGATTTGTCGGGCGGTGAAGCCGTGAAATGCGGCGTTTCTGTTGAGAACCGCGATTTGCCCGAGAATACGGCTCCGGGTATGCTCGAATTTGAATTTGAGGTTGACAAGGACGGTAAATATCAGATTTGGGCGAGAATGCTTGCTCCGTCATCAAGCTCCGATTCGTTGTATTCAACGGTGAATGAGCAAAAATACTCCCAGCCGAATCTGACGGCAGGTGAAAAGTATAACTGGTACAGAATACAGGGTGGGGTTTCGTGCAAAATTGGCGAAAAGACAACTGTTAAGCTCAGACCGAGAGAGTCGGGCTGGTCGGTTGATCAGTTTATAATTGTCAGCAGTGCTGCATATACACCCGATGGAATGGTTGACAAGGTTGAAGTTAAAGATGTTTATTTGACACCTGAGAGTCCGCTTCCGCCGTACAATCCGCCAAAAGGCGAGCACCCGAGAGTATACTTCAGAAGTTCTGATATTCCCTCGTTAATTGAGAAGCTCAATCATGCGGAAAACAGCTATGTTAAAAGAATATTTGAAACTCAGGTTAAAGAGGCGGTTACGGTCGGCGAGGTATATTCCGAAGGTGTTCTCCAGAGAATTGAGGCAAAAGCATATTATTATGCTTTGTTCGGAGACCGTGAAAAGGGACGTGAGGCAATTGATGCAATTTTGCAGACGCCTGACTGGAATATGGGAAACAAGGCAGATTACACAAGAATATACGGACGTGCAATTGAAAGCATTGGCATTATATATGACTGGTGTTATGATTTGCTGAGTGATGAAGAGAAAAGGAGTATGATTGATGCGGCAATAAGCTGGGCAGGGTTCATGGAGATCGGCTGGCCGCCGAACAAGCAGCAGGCTATGGTTGGACATGGAGCTGAGGCGCAGCTGTTGAAGGACGACATGGCTTTTGCGATTGCGGTTTATGATGAACGTCCCGATATATGGAATTATATCGGGGGCAGGTTTTACGAGCTTTATGTTCCTGAAAGAATATGGAGCATACAGTCTCAGCTGCACAATCAGGGGTCGAACTACGGTACATACCGAAACAGATATTCTGCATATGCGTGGCTGCTGATTACGGGAATGGGTGCTCCTGAACCGTACAGCGGATATTATGTCGGGACGAACGCATACAGTCAGATGATTTACATGAGACGTCCTGACGGAATGGTTTTTCTGAGCGGAGATGACTATAACACAAACGTTATGGAATATAACAACGGACTTCCCGAAACGGTTTTGGTTGAATTTGCGTGCTCAAAGGACCCGATTGTTAAGGATGAGCTGATGAGAGTCAGCGAGTCTGCGGGGAAGTCGGGAATTAACATTTCGACAGGTGATGCAGGAACGGTGAAATGGCTGATGTTCAACGACCCGAGCGTTAAGAGAAGCTCTCGCGAGAGCCTGCCTTTGAGCTATTATTTCGGCACACCTGCCGGAAATATGGTTGCCCGAACGGGTTGGGGTGAAGGTGTTTATTCAAATTCGGTCGTTTGTGAGATGGTTTTGGGCGAATATTGGTTTGGAAATCATCAGCATAAGGATGCCGGAAACTTTCAGCTTTATTACAAAGGTCCTCTTGCGACGGAATCGGGCTCTTATGTGGGGGTTTCATACGGGTCGAATGACCACTGGAACTATACAATGCAGTCGATTGCGCACAACACGATTCTTGTTTACAATCCGAATGAGGACGCAATAAACTTCACATCAATTGCGGGAAAGAAAATTAATGACGGGGGTCAGCGATGGCCGCAAGGTGTGTCAACATCGTCATATGATAAGGTGAGAAATGACCCTGATTTCAAGAGGGCGACTGTCATGGCAAGGGAGATTGATTCAAAGAACGGACTTGAACCGAACTACACCTATCTGAAAGGCGATATAACCAATTCATACTCCGAAAAGGTGAGCGATTTCAAAAGGTCGTTTATGTTTTTGAATTTTAAGGACGAGACGATACCTGCGGCATTGATTGTTTTTGACAAGCTGAGTGTGTCCGATCCGTCATTTGAAAAAACATGGCTGCTGCACGGACAGCAGAGTCCCGAAATTAAGACAAACGGCAGAACAGTTTGGAAATCGAACCCATATGTTAATGAAAAAACAGGGGAAAAGTATACAGGAAAAATGATTGCGGACTCAATGCTGCCGAAAAGCGACAAGGTTTCAATGAATGTTGTCGGCGGCGAAAAAGACGGATTCACCAACATCAGGGGAACAGACTTTAATCACCCCAACAAGGACATAACTGCTGAAGAAAACACTTTCAGACTTGAAATTTCTCCGAAGGAAAACAGCGAGACAACATATTTCCTGAATTGTATGCAGGTTACAGATGAAGGCAATATGAATTATTTGAATCCGCAGCTGGTTGATTTGAATAATTTCTACGGAGTGAAGATTCATAACAGAGTTGTTATGTTCTCAAAATCGGGTGAAAAGGTTTCAGAAAGCATTGAATATGAATCCGACGGGGGAGAATATGAATTTACAATTTGCGACATGGAGCCGGGGACATATTCTGTTGATTCTGACGGAGAAAAACAGCAATTTTCTGTAACTGAAGAAGGCGGCGTGTTGTCATTCACATCAAAGGGAGAAAGAATTGTCATAAGCAAGGAAAATGACACAGCGGCTGAACCGAAAAAAATTGAGATTCAGCATGTGACAAGCGTATGTGTTAAATACGACGGAAAGCTTGTCGGAACGGACACACCTGCCGAAACTGTGAATGGTAAGACAATGATGCCGGTGTCAAATCTTGCGGTTAAAATGGGTCTTGAGGTGACAGACGGTTTTCTGAAAAGGACTTATTATGACCCTGAACAGCACACAGAGGTTGTTGTCAGACCTGATTCTGACACTCTTGAGGTTAACGGTGAAGCTGTTAAAATGAGCAACAAAACCTTTTACAGAAATAATGAGCTTTTTGTTGAACTGAGAGCTTTTGCCGAGGCATTTAATGCAAAAGTGTTTTGGGATAATGAGCTGAACACGGCAATGATTGTGTCGGACAAGAAGATTATAAAGAAAACCGAAGAAGGTTATGCGAAAATTGTAAATGCTGACAACGATGCTGGAGAAATGGAGGCTGCTCACCATGCATCGAATGTTACAGACGGCGATTTGAGCACAATCTGGTCGGCACAGGGAATCGGACGTTACTTGCAGCTTGAGCTTGAAAAAGAGACAATTCTCGAAAATATTGAGATTATTTTTAACCCCAATGCAAAACGTACACCGAAGTTTGAAGTTCAGACCTCAGATGACGGAGTTAAGTTTGAAACTGTTTATGAGGGCGCGGGAAGCCCCGAAGCAAACGGCACGGATTGGGAAGTGTTTAAGTTTGATCCGACAAAGCTCATAAAAACCAAGTATATTCGATATGTGTCCAACGGTTCGGACAAGAGCCTGTGGGCAGGTGTCAAGGAGATACGGTTCAAGGAAGGCAAAGAGATGATAGTTTGGGATATGGACGATGAACATATTCCCGTCAAAGCGGTTCATTCAGACGACGGAGAAACGGACGCCGATAATCTGCCGCAAAACCTGATTGACTCAACCAGCAGAACAATCTGGGCGGCTTTGGGCGAAGGAAGATATGTTGACCTTGAATTGGAAAGCAAAAGCACAGTGTCGGGCTTGGACATTATATTTAACAAAAACAAAAACAGAACTGCAAAATTTGAAATTCAAATATCTGATGACGGAACGAATTTCACCAAGATTTATGAGGGAAAATCCAATCCCGATGCAGGTGAATTTGAATGGGAAAGCTTCAGTTTTGAAAAGCCTGTCAGCGCAAAATATATCAGATATATCGGATTGGGCAGTGACAAGAGCAAGTGGAACGGCGTAAACGAAATTCGTATCAGGAAATAATTTCTTAGGAGGAAGGAAAAATGAAAAAATTTTGCTTAGCCTTTGCGGGAGCTTTGATTATGCTTGCAGGCGGCACTGTGTTCGGTGCTTCAAGCGGCGGTTTGGACTGTGAAACAATTGAATATCTCACGGAAAGCGGCGACAAGGTGACAACACTTGACGGCAGTAAAACCATCGCAAGGGTAACTGTTAAAAATAATTCGGACAGTCCGCAGCAGCCGGCGGCTGTCGTTGCGAGTTATGAATCGGGCAAGCTGAACGGAATTTGGTACAACACAACGGATTCGGAACTTCAAAGCGGCGAAAGCGGCATTATTTCGGTGGAGTTTTATCCTGTGACCGCAAACAGCAGCACTGAGATAAAAACCGTTGTTGTGGACAGTATGAAAAAGCTTGAAGCGCAGTCGGAGATTGCGGAAATGCTGAGTGACAGCGTGGGACTTAAGAGAATTTGCGTAGATGGCAAGGAGCTTTCAGAATATGACGACAGCACCGACACATATCTAATTGAGACAAACCAAGCCTTTTCGGAAATCTCCGCAGAGCCCGCAGACGGCGGAACAGAGGTTGAAACAATTGTGTCCGCAGAGTTCCCGAGTGTAAGCAAAGTTAATGTCACATCTTCAATGGGGAAACGAAGAACAATACGTATTGTTGCATATAACGATAAAGATCAGTTGAAGAATCTAATTCCTGTAACAACAAAGCTGACATCGCCGCAGACGTATAACGGTACCGGAGGTGCAAATGAGGACGGTTCATATACGATAATCGGCAAGGCAGGAGAGACAAGTGCCGGAAAACATTTGAGGTATGTGTTCGGCACAATTCCGGCAGACCTTTCTTTTGAAAATAATATTGTCAGATTTGATGTTGACATAACGGCTGATGAATACTATGAAACCTTAAACAGCGGAAAGTCAAGAATTTTTGTTGACACATCTGACGGCATTCAGTATAACACAACATATATGTCAACAAGATTTGAGCAGGGAGAGACATATCATCTGAAGCTTATTTTTGATACCGAGAGAAACTGCCATATATATTTGAATGATGAGTATGCCTCATTCAAAATGAAAAGCGGAACAGGCACGGGAATCAAAGGAGTTCAGTTCGGACAGAGTTGTCCTGCCGACACGTCGCTTGCAAATGTGCTGACATTCAGGAATGCAAGCTGTACGGTTTATCCTCCGGAGTATTCGCTCATTATAAACGGCGAACCTTCATCAAACGATAATCTTCCTGCAATAGTCGGCGGCGGCAAGCTGACAGTGTCCAAAAGAGGCGAATGTACTGTGACAACGGAAAATGAAGATTATGTTGTTACAAAAAAACCGACAAATGCGGAACAGTATTCGATTAACATTGAATATGCGGGCGGCGCAAGCTTTGAGGCATATGAGGAAGGCGTGAGTATTCAAAGATACATCAAGCAAGAAATGGATTTTGTTGTCAGCGAATTGCAAACCGGAGTTCAGATTAAGTCAAGTCTTGACAGCGGAAGAATAAACCTTCCTGCACTTGACGCGGGAACATACCATGTGAGCGTTTTAAACGATCTGGCGGAAAACAAGGCATATGTATATGTGAACAACTCGCTTGTGACAACAAAAGAAACAAACTCAGGCACACTCAGCAAAATTGAGATGTGGCTCAAGGATTCTGTTTCAGAGGAAAAGGAAGTTATTCGGATTAAAAATGCGTGCTATACGGTTTACTCACCGCAGGCGGTGCTTCGTGACATTCTTGAATCTATGTGAGAAAGGCTGGTGGCTTAAATGAGAAAAATATATATTGGATTAATAATGATGCTTATGCTGAGCAGCTCCGCGTGGGCATACATGACTCCCGGAACTGTCAATGATGAGTTGGTTGTCGGAGGAACAGGCACAGCCGGAGAAAAGGTTACGTTTGTTTTGCTTGACGCGGACACACTCGGCACATATTTTGATGATGATGAAGAAACAATTGAAAAAACAGTTGAGAAGTATTTCTCAAACATAGACAGCGGAGTTGGCATGTCAACCGGCGAAATCTTTTATTTCAGAACCGTTGATGTGCAAAGCGGCGGAAAATGGGAATTTGTTGTGCCGATGCATGGCGTAACAAGAAAAAACCTGGTTATGCTTTCAAATGTGCAGTCTTCGGAATGCCTGAATTATGCATCGGTTAGTTACAGAAAGAATATTATTCCCGTTTTGAAACAAAAGGCGGCACTGAATGACGGATTTGAAGAACTTGAAAATGCAATATCCGAAAACATTCGGTTTGTTTCGGGAAACTATAAGGCATATGCAGGGGTGACGGGGAAAAGAAATATTGCCCGGCTTGCAGCAGAGAAAATCAGAGCCGTTGATGAAAATTCGGAGAGCGCACTTTCTGATGTAAAGGCGATTGTTGATAAAGCAACACTGATTGAGCAGATTGCTGAAAATAAAGCAATAGATTTTGATGAAATCACAAGCCTCACCGAAATTGACGACAGCCTGATAAACAGCATTAATTCAGATGGAAAAGCAGCGGTTCTGAAAGATATGCTCGGAAAGTCTTATGAAAGCTTTTCGGACTATGATGAAAAACTGATATTTTCTGTATGCTTCAACGGTTTCTATAATAATACAAATAAAACAGGGGATAAGCTGGCGAAATACTTATCTGCAAATAATATAATTTTAGAGCTGGATCTTGATGAATTTGTGAACCTGAGTGAAACGAACCGTGCAAGAGCCGCAAGTGAACTGGCGGCACTTAAGGCTTTAAGCAAGGGTAAAATGCAGAGTGATTTAGACGAAATTATTACTGTCATTAACAAGCCGGGAAGCGGTTCGGGCGGCTCAGGCGGCTCAGGTGGCGGAGGCGGCGGAGGCGGCGGTACCTCATCCGGTTCCGCATATAACGCAAGCGCACCGGACAGTATCTCAAATGAAAACATAGAGGGACAGAAAAATATATATTCCGATATGGCAGATGTGCCGTGGGCAGCAGACGCAATTGTTTATCTCACTAAAAACAAAATAGTTAACGGATATGACGGCAACTTGTTTAAGCCCTTGCAGGAGGTTACGAGAGCAGAGTTTACAAAAATCGTTGTGTGTGCATTTCTCGGGACTGTACCTGACGGCAGCGAGGGACTGTTTAAGGATGCCGCGGCTGATGAGTGGTATACACCGTATCTTGAAACAGCGTATAAGAATGGCATAGTCAGCGGTGATGAAAGCGGATTTTTCAAGCCTGATGATTTGATTTCGCGTCAGGATATGGCAGTTATAATATATAATGCTGCACGAAAGTTCGGGTTGCTTGATGATGTTGTTTCGGAACAGCTGTTCGCAGATGATGAGAGCATTTCCGACTATGCAAAAACGGCAGTTTACTGCCTCAGAAAGCATTCTGTGATAAACGGCGTTGGGGACGGAATGTATTTGCCGCTTGAATGCGCAGACAGAGCTTCGGCTGCAAAGATTATCTATTCGCTTATGATGAAAAACAACGGTTAGGAGGGGAGATACAATGAAAAAGAAGATATTAACGATATTGTTAATGATTGTTATGCTTTTTCAGCTGTCATACATCGGTTACTCCGAAAATGATGAAAAAATCAATGAAACAAATGCAGTGTACCAATCCGGAAAAACTCTTCTTGTCGGACTGGGGATATTCGATGAAGGCTTTGAAAAGGACTTTGAAAATGAGACATTAAACAGGGGGCAGGCTGCAATGCTTGTCACAAAGCTTCTTGATGAAGAAAAAAACTTTTATAGCTACAGAGGCATATTTTCCGATGTTTCAAAAGAATATGAATATGCCCTGCACATAGAAAAGCTTGCTGATTTGGGCATTGTGAGAGGCGACGGTGATTTCCGCTTCAGACCTGAGGACGCTCTGACATATGATGAAGCAATCGGAATGATTATGAACGTTCTCGGATTTGGTCTCGTACGTAATTCGGGAATCGATGCCAAACTGGAGGCTCAAAAATTCGGTGTGCTTGACAATCTTGCGTATGAATACTCCGAAGTTTCTTTTGAGGATTTTGTAATACTCATGAGGAATGCACTGATGAGCGGAATGTTTGAGCAAAAAACATATGGGAGCAATGCGGAATTCGGTAAAACAGATCAGACTCTTTTAAATAAGGTCTATGATATTGTTTATGCAGACGGTGCTGTTGTAAAAAATGATGTGACATCAATATGGTCGTCCGAGGAGCTTTCAGATGACACAGCGTGGATCAGATTAAATGATAACACCGTATTGGAATTGCACACAAAAAATCCTGCTGCTCTGAGAGATGAAATCGGAAAAAAATTTCGCGTGTATTATAAATTCGACACGGACATGAGCCGCAATGAGTATGTTTTTCATGAGGATAAGGGCTTCAGCCGCAGCTTGAAAATCGGGTTAGACCAAATCAACAGCAGCAGATCAAGCTTTGCGACGCACAAAATCGAATACTATGATGATAAGGACAATGTAAAGGAGGTTGGTTTCTCCTCACAGTATAAACTGATATATAACGGAGCGGCATATAAGAATGACAGCATTGACTGGACGGCAACAGCGGACAAGGTCGGATATGCAGAGCTTGTTGACAGCTATGGCAACGGTTCATATGACATAATTAAGATTTATGTGTATGACAGTATGGTGGTGGGCAATGTTTCGGTTGCACATAATTTTATTACCGATAAGTTTGATGTGAACAAAACAGTTGATATAAACAAAGAACACTACAGTAAAATTTTTGTTTACGATGAGAACAATGCGGAAACTGATATAACTTTAATTCCGATCGGAAGCATTATTTCTGTTGCAAAAAGTGATACATACAACGGAAATGACACACTGATAATCAGAATGTCTGAAAAAACTGTCAACGGAAAGGTTACAAAGATAAACAAGCGTGGCTCGCAAAGGTATATTCAGATTGATAACGAACAAAAATATGACCTGTTTGAACGCGCATTCAGCACGGATTGCAGCGTGGGGTCGAATGTCATTATATATGCGGACGTGTTCGGAAATGCAATTTATATTTCAGCGGATTATCTGAGAGATATGCAGTATGGCGTTGTGTGCGGTGTGTCGGTGTCAAAAAGAACGATTGATCCGGAACTGAAACTGCGTGTCACAAATATGAACGGAGAAACGATTCTTTATGATGTTGACAAAAACGTATCAATTGACGGTGAATCGTATAAAAACCGTCTTGCCGAGGCGGGAGCTGTTTTACGCGGAATCAATATTTCGTCAACAGATATCAGTATTCCGCAGGGAGTGTATCCGGTGAGATTTAAATTAAATGCCGATGAAAACGCTGTCAGTGTGATTGATACGCCGAATAAAAATGCAGGCGGCGAAAGAGACTCTCTTGAGGTGCTGGGAAAGGGAATGTATTATGTAAATTCCGGAAATGTTTTCGGCTGGACGGTTCCGTTCATGACAGATGCGTCTGTTCTGGAGTTCACAAATTCCGATTACAGCGTGACCGATGCGTATAACAGTGAGATTTCAAAGATAAATGCAGGAACTGCATCATTAATTAAATCAAATCAGGTGTATAAGGTGCTGCTGTGTAAATCTGATGCGGAATCCGAATACTGTGATTTCATAATGAAGTTTAATTATGCAGACGCCAACATATCTTATGACAACGGATTGTTTGTCGTTGATGAGGTTTGTGAAAGCTACGACTCCAAAAAAGAAGAAAATGTATATTTGGTTTGCGGCTATTTATCGGGAACCTATCGGGAAATATGGTGCGGCAAAGATGATACGCTTGCAAGCACAATTAAGGATTTAAGACGCGGTGACGTCATAAGGTTTGATACGACAGATGATAGAATGCTGATTAGGTATGAAGAAGTGCTGAGACACAGCGATACCGGAATAACAACAAAGAAAATTCCCGGTCACGCATTGAATCCGGGAGCCAGCTCCTCGACAACGCTTATTAACGGATTTGTGTATTCAACAAAAGATACATTGGTGAAAACCAATGTGTTCCCGTTCGGAAGCATTCCTCAAACACCTGATAATATAAACTGGAGTGAGGAAATTGCAAACGGCAGCTTGAAATATACCAATATAACGGCAGCAGCTCCGATTACGGTTGTGAATTATGAGAAGGACAAAATTTCAGCCGGTTCATTTGCGGACATTTTAAGCTATGAAAGCTTTGGAAATAATTGCTCGAGAATACTTGCAAGATACAGAAACGGAAATCTGAAGGAAGTAATAGTTTATAATACTGTTTCGGAGTGATGATTTAATTTGATTAAATTTGAACATAAAACGTGTCTGCGCTGAATGTTTATAAAAAAAATCGCCACGTATTGCGTGTCTGAATGCTGTTTGTTATAGTATATGTGAAACGTCATATAATGTGAGGTGTGGTTGTGATGAAGAAAGCGTTCAGCACGCTTGCGTGCCTAAATGAAAGCTTGAAAATGGTTGTTGAGCTGAGCGGCAAATACAAAATGGATGGCATTGAAATCAGACTTGACAAGAAGGAAGAAGCCTTTGGACTGAAAGGGACGGCACTTGCCGGAGCATGTGAGCTTTTTCGCAGCAGAGGAATTGAGATATCAAACTTCGGAAGCTCGGTTTGTATCAAAGAGTATAACAAAGAATGCATTGAACATATGAAATGTGCAATTGATACAGCGTCAGAGGCAGGTGTGAAAGGTGTGAGACTGTTTCTGGGGAATTTTGCACCGGGAATAAGAAATGAAGTTTTATACTTTGATCACGAAGGAATTGTCAAGTCCTTGCGGGAATTGTGCGAATATGCTCAAAGACGGAAAACAGAGGTTTGGATTGAAACACATAATGAATATGCAACGGGCAGGGCATTACGAAAGCTTCTTGATGAGGTGCAGTCCGGGAATCTGAAAATCATTTGGGATATTATTCATCCGATTGAAGACGGAGAAGGAATATATGAGACATGGGAACTCATAGGAGACGCGGTTGCTCATGTCCATGTCAAAGACGGAGTCAAAAGCAGCATTCCGGGCTGGCATGATTATACATATACTCTTCTCGGAGAAGGTGAACTGCCCGTCAGGGAGGTTATTAAGCTTCTTGAAAATGAGCAATTCGGCGGATATATCTCGTTTGAGTGGGAAAGAGCATGGCGCGAGGAATTGAAAAAATATCCCGATTCACTTGACTTTGCATTGAAGCAATATGCGGAGTTCCTCGCAGAGTAATTAATAAATTATACGGAAAGGTCTGAGTTTTGATGAATGTTTTTGTGTCACTTCCGAAAAACGGTGAGGTGATGAACACTTTTTTGACGGAAAATGTCAGGGAATATCTTGAAGGCAACTTTAATGTCGGATATTGGGGAGAGGAGAGACAGCCTACAAAAGAGGAGTTTTCTTCCGCAATACGCGGATATGATGCTGTGATAACAGGCTGGGCGCATCCTTCAATAAATTTTGATATGGTTGAGGGGAGCGGACTCAAGCTGATTGCGCATACAGGCGGAACAGTTGCCAATCTTGTTAATTTGGATTTATATGACAACGGAATCAGGGTTATAAGCGGTAATAAGCTTTACGGTGAATCTGTTGCTGAGGGAACTCTTGCATATATTCTTTCGGGATTGAGAAGATTGCCGTATTATGCACAGAGGGTCAGAAACGGCGAGTGGCGCACTCCCGATGATATTTGGGAGGGGTTGCTTGACCGAACGGTCGGAATTGTCGGATTCGGGACAATTTCAAAAATACTTATTGAAATGCTGCAAACCTTCAGGGTTAAAATTAAGCTCTATTCTGCATATCCTGTTGATAAAAACTTTCTGGAGAAGAATAATGCGGAGCAGACAACACTTGAAAAAACGATGAGCTGCAAGGTTGTTTCTGTGCACTCGGCTTTGAATGAACACACGAGAGGGATGATCGGGAAAAAAGAGTTTGATTGCCTTCCTG
>CAKSIW010000046.1 GCA_934463175.1 uncultured Clostridia bacterium
GTCCTGCGGCAATTCGGGTCTGTCACCGCTTGGCTGACCGCCGTTCTGCGGCAATTCGGGTCTGTTACCGCTCGGCTGACTGCCGTTCTGCGGCAATTCGGGTCTGTCACCGCTCGGCTGACCGCCGTTCTGCGGCAGTTCGGGTCTGTCTCCGTTCGGCTGACCGCCGTTCTGCGGCAGTTCGGGTCTGTCACCGCTCGGCTGACCGCCGCTCTGCGGTAATTCGGGTCTGTCACCGTTCGGCTGACCGCCGCCCTGTGGCAATTCGGGTCTGTCTCCGTTCGGCTGACCGCCGTTTCCGAGACCTCCGCCCGAATTCAACCCGTCATCAGATGCGTTGATGTCAATATCTCCGCCGTTGATTGTGAGAGATGTTCCGCTTTCAATTCCTTCATAGCACTTTGTCACACGGATTGTTCCCGAGTCAATGATTACGTCCTCCTCAGCCTGAATACCGTCGCTCTCGGCTGCTATTGTGAGTGTGCCGCCGGTCATTTTGAATGTGTTGTTAACATGAATGCCGTCTTTGACATTTGCGGTTATGTTAATTTCTCCGTTTTCAATGTCAATGTCATCGTCCGAAGCAATTCCGTGCTTATAGTTTCCGACCGCGGTGAGCGAGCCTTTGCCTTTGATTTCAAGGTCGCAGTCTGCAAAAATTGCCGCTTTTGCGTCAATGCTGCCATAGTCGCTGCCGTCCTCAACGCGGTTTTCCGTGCCCTCGGTGATTGTGAGCAGTGCCTTTTCGGCGTTTTCATAAAATATTGCAGGACCGCTTTCATTCTTCAGCGACATTCCGCTGAGTCTGAGCTTGACCTTGTCGGAGGCGTCAACGTGAATCATTGCATTCTGATTTTCGCCCGTGACGGTGAAATCTCCGCCCTTTGTGATTTCAACCACGCTTCCGCTGACCGAAATTCCGTCTCCCGTGACTGTCATTGCGGACAAGTCGATTGTTCCCGTGTTGTCCGCATATGTTGATGCCGCGCACGCTGAGGTGATTTGCACAAGCAGTGCGAGTACCAATGCTGTTGCTGTTTTTTTCATAGTTTTTCAGCTCCTTTTTGTTTTACTGTGCCGTCAGTATACCCCACAAAAATTAAAATACGATTAAAAGCTTGCAAAAAACGTAAAATTGTTGACTTTTTTCTCAAACTTATATATAATGGGGATATGAATAAAGATGATAAATAACACGGAAAGGCAAATGATAAATATATGTTTGGAAAAAAGGGAAAAATAACAATAACACTTGTTTGTATATGCTGCATTGTCCTTGCGACAGTGGGCGGCGTTCTGTCTGCAAAAACCGTTGCGAATCTCTATCTCGGCGATGAAATTTCACTGGAATCTCTCGACAATCAAGCAGAGAGTGTCGGGGTTGTGAATATATTGCTGCTGGGCGTTGATGAGGGCGGAATGCGAAGCGACACAATTATGCTTGTGAGCCTGAACGGCAGAACGGGAAAGGTGAACATTCTGTCCATACCGCGTGATACGAGGGTTCTTGTCGGCAAGCACTATCAGAAAATCAATGCGGCAATCGGAATCGGAGCGCAGGAGGTCAGAAAGGGCAACCTGAAAGAGCCGGAGGAGCTGAGTGTTCAGAAGGTCAAGCTGCTGACAGGACTTCCGATTCACTATTTTGCGAGTGTTGACTTCGACGGCTTCAAGGAGATTATTGACGCACTGGACGGCGTTGATTTTGATGTTCCGTTTGACATGGACTATGACGACCCTGCACAGAATTTGCACATTCATCTGAAAAAGGGTATGCAGCACCTCGACGGTCAGGCGGCGCACGATTTTGTGCGTTTCAGAAAGGGCAATGCCGGTCACAAAGGTTATGCAACGGGCGATTTGGGAAGAATTGACGCCCAGCAGGCATTCATCAAGGCTTTGATTGCGCAGAAGGTGACGCCGAAATATCTTCTGAAGGCGGACGAGATTTTTGACGTTATCCGTCAGAATGTCAGAACGAACTACACGGCGAAGGACTTAATCCGTCATCTGGGAATCATAAAGAATATAACCTCAGATGATGTTTCAATGTATCAGTTGCCGGGCGAGCCGAAAACAATCGACGGTGTTTCATATGTGCTGTGTGACGATGCTGCAACCGCAGAGCTTGTCAGAACCGTTTTCAGCCCGTCTGCCGAGACGGAAAAAGCCGATACGGCAGATGACAGCACACAAACTGATAAAAAAACCGAGAAGAAGGATAAATAAATATGAGAATTCTGATGGCAACAATGAAGCTTGACATCGGCGGTGCGGAAACACACATCGTCGAGCTTTCAAAAGCTCTTGCAAGGCGCGGCGTTGAGATTTTTGTCGCGTCGGGCGGCGGCGCATATGTCGCGGAACTTGAAGCGGCGGGAATCAAACATTTCAAGGTGGGGCTGTACAGCAAGTCGCCGCGTGCGATGAAAGCTGCATATGACAGCCTGAAACGGATTATATTTGAAAATAAAATTGACGTGGTTCATGCACACGCGCGAATCCCCGGGTTTTTGTGCGGCTTGCTCAGTGCGAGATATAAATTCCGTTTCGTGACGACCGCACACTGGGTGTTTGACACACGGTTTCCGTTCAGACTGCTGACCGATTGGGGCGACAGAACTCTGGCGGTCAGTGATGATATAAAGAAATATCTCATGGACAACTATGGCTGTCCCGAGGAAAATATTCTCGTGACAATCAACGGAGTTGACACGGAGAAATTCTCTGCGAATGTTGATTGGTCCGACGTTGCGAAGGAATTCGGATTTGGCAGAGACCGCCGCCGTGTGGTGTATGTCAGCCGAATGGACACCGACAGAAGCCTTGCGGCACACAAGCTGATTGAAGCTGCGCCAAAGCTTTATGCAGCGTTTCCCGACCTTGAAATTGTCATTGTCGGCGGCGGAAATGACCTTGTACCGATTGAGTCGGAGGCTAAGGCTGCAAACGAACGTATGGGCGCACGGGTCATCATCACAACCGGTGCAAGGTGTGACATAAACAAATTTGTTGCCTCGGGCGATGTGTTTGTCGGCGTGAGCCGTGCAGCCTTAGAGGCAATGGCTTGCGAAAAGCCTGCGATTATTGCGGGGAACGAAGGATATATCGGCATCTTTGACGAGAACCGTCTGCAAGCTGCGATTGACACAAACTTCTGCTGCCGCGGATTCGGCGAGACAACGTGCGCACAGCTTTGCGAGGACTTGCAGGGCCTGCTTGGAGATGACGCCGCGGAACGGCGCAGAAGGCTTGGGCAGTATTCTCTTGAAACGGTGAAAAAGCATTATTCAGTTGATACAATGGCAAACGATGCGCTGAAAATGTATATATCGGAAATAAAGGACAGCAAAATCGGCGAGGTTGACGCTGAGGCGGAGCTTGCGGACATTGAACGCTATTTGCCGCACGGCAACAGCAGACGGACAACGGACGTGTTGATTTCGGGATATTACGGGTTTCACAACAGCGGCGATGATTCGATTCTTGCGGCAATAATCGGTGAGCTGAGGCGGAAATGCCCGACGCTTTCGATAACAGTGCTTTCAAAAACCCCTGCCGAGACGGCGAAGGTATATGGAGTGCGTGCAATAAACCGCATTGATGTTCTCGGAATTGTGCGCGAAATGAAAAAAACAAAGCTGTTAATCAGCGGCGGAGGAAGCTTGCTTCAGGACGTGACAAGCACGAAATCACTCAAATATTATATCTGGGTCATCAGACTTGCAAAGCGTCTTGGGGCAAAGGTTATGCTTTATGCAAACGGAATCGGTCCGATTCTGCGAGAACAAAACGAAAAGGCTGTGAAAAAGGCTTTGAGCGGCATTGACGCGGCAACACTGCGCGATGAAAAATCGCTGTCAGAGCTGAAAAGACTCGGTGTTTCGGCTCATGCCGAGCTGACGGCAGACCCTGTATATTCAATGGCTGCGGCAGAGCCGTCGGACGCGCGCCGCGAGGTTGCAAAGACAGGTGTTGCAGACGGCACAAAATATTTTGTGATTGCGGTCAGGGAATGGAAAAGCAGTGACCCGCAGTTTTTGGAAAAGCTTGCGGCATTCTCGGAACATGTGAGCCGAAAATTCGGAATTGTCCCGTTGATTTTGCCGATGCAGGGTATGCGTGACAGGGGAATTGCGGAACGTCTTTCTGCACGGCTTGACATGAAGCATGGCATAATCCGTGTGAAATATACGCCCGAAATGCTGCTTGGAATCGTCGGAAACTCGGAATTTGTTCTCGGAATGAGACTGCACACGCTGATTTATGCGGCAAAGACGGGAACGCCTGTCATTGCACTCAGCTATGATCCCAAGGTCAGTGCGATGATGAAGGAGTCGGGACAGAAATATGAAATGCCTGTTGAAAGCATTGACGTGAATATGCTGTGCGGATATGCCGATGAAATTATGGAGCGGCACGGGGAAATCAGCCGTGAACTGCTTGCGGTCGGAGAAAGACTGTGTTCTCTTGCGGAAAGAAATGCAGATGTGGCTGTCGGATTGCTGCGTGGAGCTTCAGACGAGCCGCGTCTTTAAAAGCGTTCTTCAGTATTGGACATTGCTGTTGTTAAGGCGGCGATGTCCTCTTTTTTTTGTGCATCAGGCGGTGATGTCCTCTTTTTTTGGAAATGGTTTTTTGTGCATCAGGCGGTGAACCCGATTAACGACAATATCAATACCGTATATGCGGCGGGTTCTGCCGTATGCGGTCGGCAGTATGCCGTTTTTATCGGACGAAAAACCACAGCAGTTTAATCTGCTGTGGTTTTTAAATATTTTGAAGGAGTTTGCCCTGTGCAGCGTTTAAAAATTTTAGAAAAGTAGGATAAATCTTCAAATCCGTTTTTCACGCACACTTCCTTAATGGAATAACAGCCGGTTTTCAGCATTTTCTTTGCATTCTCACATCTGGTTTTATTGATGAAGGTCACAGGGGTTTCGCCTGTCATTTTTTTAAATTCCCTCAGAAAATAATACTTGCTCAAGCCTGCCTCGTCTGCAATTTCGGTCAAAGACAGTTTTTCGTTGATGTGTGATTTGATATACCCGATTGCAAGCTTCAGGCTTTCATCTTTCATGGAAACCGCGGGCTTCGGAACGGCAGAGGTTTCGGCGCAATTCCGCGCCAGATAAACCATCAGATTCAAGACGGCGGCTTTGATTCCGGCGTTCTTATACGGCTGAAATGCATAAAACTCACGGATTGCGTTCTCGAACATACCGACAGCCTGAGCGTCTTTCAGCGGAGTTTTGAAAATGATATTGTCGGTGTCTATGCCGTTTGTCAAGCAAAAATCGTTGTCCACGATTAAGCAGTGATAATATACGGCCGTTTCGGAAGCAATGGCATGGGGCATATTTGAATTTACGATAAAAAGATCTCCGGCGGTGACGTCAAACGTCTGTGTTCCGCAAAAAACCTTGCCGCTTCCCTCTGTGAAATACAGCAGCTCTATGTTGGGGTGCCAATTCATATCAAGATCGTCGTTTATGTCTTCTTTATGGCTGTGGAAGTGGAATATAAACGGCATCTGTCTGCTCCCCAGCAGATGTGACTCAAAACTTTTTCGTTCCATAAAAGCTCCTTTGCGCAATATCGTCATAATCGCGGGCAATATTCTTCATTGAATTTTCGTTGATTTAATTATACAATAAGCTTGTCAATATTGCAATATCATTTTTAAACAGGAGGAAATTTTATGTATCGTTTTCCAATCGGAGTTATGGTGGATTCTTTTCGGACGGATTTTACTGCTGCCGTAACGGAAGCCAAAAGACTTGGTGCTGAGGGGCTTCAGATGTATTGCACCAAGGGCGAATTTGCACCTGAGAACATGACGAATGCAAAGGTCTCAGAGATACTGAACATTGTGAAATCACTGGGGCTGAAGTTTTCCGCTATATGCGGAGATTTGGGTCAGGGCTTTGGCAGCCGTGAACGAAATGCCGAAAATGTTGAAAAGTCCAAACGGATTATGGAGCTTGCAAAGCTGCTGGAATGTGACATTGTCACCACCCACATTGGCGTGGTGCCTGAGAATAAGAACGCAGAACGCTATCAGATCATGCAGGAGGCGTGTTTTGAGCTTGCAAGCTTTGCGGACAGCTTAGACTCACACTTTGCAATTGAAACCGGTCCTGAAACCGCAAAAACGCTTAAAATGTTTTTGGACGGACTCGGCTCAAAAGGCATTGCCGTAAACTTAGACCCTGCAAACCTTGTGATGGTGACGGGAGATGATCCTGTGCAGGCTGTTTATACGCTTAAGGATTACATTGTGCATACCCATGCGAAGGATGGGATCAGGCTGAAGGAATCGAATCCGGAGTTTGTATACCGCGTGGTGCACCCCATTCCTCCGGAATATGCCGAGGGCGGCTTTTATAAGGAGGTGCCGCTGGGTACGGGATCAGTCCCGTTTCCGGAATATCTGGCAGCCTTAGATGACATTGGGTATAAGGGCTTTTTAACGGTTGAACGTGAATGCGGCGATAATCCTGCCGGGGATATTAAAATTGCCGTGGATTATTTAAAAGAACTGACAGGGGGCAGCGAGAAATGAAAAAACTGAGAATTGGAATGGTTGGAGCGGGAAACATTTCCAGAGTTCACCTGGAAGCCTATCAGAATCTGAACAACGTTGAAATTGCGGCAATCTGCGACATTAACGCTGAGCGGCTTGAAGAGACGGCAGACATGTTCAATATCAAAAAAAGATATGCAACAGAGGCGGAAATGTTGGCAAACGAACAGCTGGACGCGGCTGATGTTTGCGTGTGGAATTGCAGTCATGCAAAATGCAGCATTGACGCTCTTGACGCAGGTCTCCATGTGCTGTGCGAGAAGCCCATGGCATATTCGGTGAAGGAAGCGGAGGAAATGCTGGAGGCTTCAAATCGAAACAATAAGCTTTTAATGATTGGTTTTGTGATGAGGTTTGACGCGGAAAGCGGCATTGCAATGGATTTCATTGACAATGGTTATCTGGGCGACATCTATTACTCAAAAGCTACATATTTAAGACGGCACGGCTCGCCCGGAGGCTGGTTTTCCAACAAAGAGCTGTCAGGCGGCGGTCCGGTGATTGATTTGGGCGTGCATGTGATTGACCTGACAAGGCGAATGATGGGAAACCCGAAGGCGATCAGTGTTTATGCCTCCGCGTCAGACCGCTTGAAGGACAGAAAATATTTGAAAACTGAGGTGGGCTGGCATCCGCAGGACACAAAGGATAATGACCCCTTCAATGTGGAGGACTTTGCGGTTGCCATGATTAAATATGAGGGCGGCAAAACCACTCTGCTGGAGACCAGCTACAGTTTGAACGGTGAGGAGACAACCAAAAAAGAACTGTTTGGAACAAACGGCGGAATCAAGATTGACGGAAACGGAATGAAATTTTATACGGTGATAAACGGTTTTTTGGCGGACGTTACGCCGCATACGGAGCGTTACAAGTTTGGAAAGGAAATGTTCACCGCGGAAATGGAGCATTTTGCGGATTGCATTTTAAACGGCACGCCGTGTAAGGCGCCGGCAGAGGACGGAGTGATGATTATGAAAATTTTAGAGGCGATTTACGAATCTGCACGCACGGGTCATGAGGTGCTGCTGGGCTGATATGCTGAAAGTGCATGAAAAGTGTCCGATATATTTAAAAGACGGGCTGACACAGCGGCATATGCGGCTGAAAAGGCAAAAAAGAGGCTGTTTAAAAGGTCATCTGACCTTTTAAACAGCCTTGTTTTTCCGTTGGAACGGGAAAAGCTTTAGAACATAAGAGATTTTTTCGTTTAAAGTGTTCCGAACAGTCTGTCTCCCGCGTCGCCGAGACCGGGAACGATATATCCGACATCGTTGAGCTTTTCGTCAAGACAGCCGACAAACAAATCAACATCGGGATGGCTTTCCTGCATAACCTTGATTCCCTCGGGAGCTGCAATTATGCACGCAAATCTGATGTTCTTTGCGCCTCTCTTTTTGATGAAGTCAATTGCCGCACTTCCGCTGCCGCCTGTTGCAAGCATCGGATCGAGAACAATGACCTCGCGTTCGCTGATGTCCTCGGGCAGGTTGCAGTAATATTCTTCGGGCTCGAGAGTCTCATGGTTCCGCGCAAGTCCGATGTGACCGACTCTTGCGGCGGGAATGAGACCGAGAAACGGCTCAAGCATTCCGAGACCTGCACGCAGAATCGGAACAAGAACAGGCTGCTTCGGCAGAACGGTTCCCTCTGTCAGGCAAATCGGAGTTTCAACCTCTTTTTTCACAAGCGGCATCTCGCGTGTTGCCTCATAGCAAATCAGAGTTGCAATCTCGTGGAGAAGTCCGCGGAAATCTCTCACATCGGTGTTCTTGTCACGCAGAAGTGAAATCTTATGAGAAAGCAGACTGTGATTTAATATACAAACGTTACTCATACTTTATGTATCCTTCTTTCCTGATTTTAGGCATTTTTAAAATTATACTACAAAAAATGCCTTTTGTCCAGTGAATTGCAAAACTTTTTTGCCGAAATATGTCATTTTTTATTCTTGCGTTCCTTTTCAAGCAGTATTTCGAGCTCGTCAATAAATGAACTTATGTCCTTGAACTGTCTGTATACTGACGCAAAACGGACATATGCAATGTCATCCAGTGACTGGAGGCGTTCCATGACCATTTCTCCGATTTTCTCAGACGACACCTCGCGTTCAAGTCTGTTGTGCAGCTTTGCCTCAATGTCATCAATCAGCGTTTCGATTTCCTTCAGTGTCACGGGACGTTTTTCGCACGCACGCAGAATTCCGTTCAGAACCTTTTCGCGGTTATATGTCTCGCGTATTCCGCCCTTTTTCACAACAATAATCGGCACGGTCTCGATTTTTTCATATGTGGTGAACCTTTTTCCGCACTCCAGACATTCACGGCGGCGGCGGATTGTCGTTCCGTCGTCCGCGGCACGGGAATCAACCACCTTGCTCTCCAGATTTCCGCAATATAAACAACGCATTCTCCTCAACTCCTTATACGCTCAGTATATCACAAAGCCCGTGGTTTGTCAAATTTTTGCGCGTTTTGCAAGCGTGTCAAAACGACGGCTGAGAATCTTTTTGTCCATGTCCGAATCGAGAAAAAACGAAAGCTCAATTATGTCGAATGCAAGATCGGAATCCGCCTCGGCAAACACTGAATGTGCAAAAGGAAATTTCACGGCAAGAACCCTTTCGGCATTCAGAACCGCAGCGGAACGCGCCTCATCGTTTGTGCCCTCTTCAAGGATTATTCCTGCAAGGATTTCCCCGTCACGGCTCAGAACCGCTGCACATTCAACACCGCCAAGCTCCGCAACCGCTCTGACCGCATCGCGGCTTCGCCTGTCGCTGTATCTTTCCGCCGCATTCGGAGCTGCCGCCGCACATACCGCACAAACCGCCGTGCAGACTGCCGCAATTAAAAATTTTTTCACGCAAATTCCCCCTTTTGGAATATTCTCTGCAAAAAAAATCCGATTATGCCGTGAATAAAAAAATTTTAATGCGGAATAATACTAACGAACAGATTAAAAACACAAAAAGGAGCAAACAGATATGAATATTGCAGCATTAATTCTCGTTATCATCGGTGCTCTGAACTGGGGAAGCATCGGTCTGTTCGGAATAGATATCGTTGCCTCGCTGTTCGGCGGACAGATGTCTGTTATCAGCCGCGTCATATTCACGGTTGTCGGCTTGGCGGGCCTTTGGTCAATATCCTTTTTCTTCAAGGATTCGCCGATTGTCGACAGACTTGACTGAGACGTCAGGCACAAGCAAAAAAGACGCCTCTGAGGCGTCTTTTTTTTTGCGTTTTACATAATTTAAAGCGACATCAAAAAATTAAAGGTCAACTCATCTGACTCCGGCAGACCCTCGTGTCCGAAATCGGGGTATATTTTCACATTTTTCTTGGATTTTATTTTGTTATATACCGCAAAATGAGTTGAGGGAGGGCATATGTTATCCAAAAGCCCCGAGAACATCAGCACTTCGCCCTTGATTCGCGGTGCAAGAAACTGAATGTCGGCATATCCGAGCTTTGTGAAGAAATAGTCCTCTTTCTCGTGGCGCGGATCTTTTTCGCGGAAGAAAAGGCGCAGGTCATTATATGCGTCCTTGTCGAGATCCATTTCCCATGTCCGCTTATAGTCGCTCAGAAACGGGAAGCAGGGTGCCGCTTTCTTTATGCGCGGTTCAAGAGCCGCACACGCAAGAGTCAGACCGCCGCCCTGGCTGCCGCCCCATGCGCCCATACGTTCATCATCGACCTCGGGCATGTCAGCAACAATACGCGCAAGCATTGCGGTGTCAAGAAACGCGTTGCGGTAGTACATTTTTTCGGGCTCGTCCAGAAGTCCTTTTGTGATAAAGCCGTTGAGGGTGTTTCCCGAAACAATACAGCCGTCGGTTGACTCACCCGACTGTCCGCGGCAGTCAAGTCCCGCAACAATATATCCTGCCGCGGCATACGGCAGATAACTCAGCCAGCTTGCACTTTTTCCGTGATATCCGTGGAAGTGGAGAACCGCAGGGCATTTTCCGTCAAGCTTTTTAGGCTTGATGAGCTTTGCGTGAATGCGGCTGTCAAATGTGCTTGTGAAATAGAGATCAAAGCAGTCGGCATATGGTGTTTTAAATTCGGACGGCACAAGCTCCGCTTTCGGGTCAATCGCACGCATTTCTTCAAGCGACCTGTCCCAGAATTCGTCAAAGTCCGCAGGCTTCGGGTTTGTTCCTTCATATGTTCTCAGCTCACTGAGAGGCATATCCAAAATAGGCATATAAATTCCTCCAAATATGTTTTTTTCTTCAACCAATATACCACATTCTGCCGGAAAGTCAATATAAAACGGCAAAAAATTTATAAAATATTGTAGATTTTCGGCGTATATTGTGCTACAATGTATCTATAAATTTCTCAAAGGAGACAAATATGAAAAAAACGGCAGCATTTTTCAAAAGCTTTTTTGCGGCGCACAGGCACGGCATTGTCAGCCTTTTCTATGCCCTGCTTAACGCTGCGCTCATATACTATTGCCTTGAGCTGGGCAACAAGAACCCGTTCATGAACGGAATTTTCTACACCGCAGTCAATATCATCACGGTTTTCACCGTTCAGGCGGCGTTTTATCTCATATTCGGACGCTGGTGGATTTCATCGCTCTGCACCTCAATTCCGCTCACGCTTCTCAGCATTGCAAATTACTATACTCTGATGTACCGTGATATGCCGATTTCAACTCAGGATTTGCACAACGCAGGAACGTCGCTTTCGGTCATCGGAAGCTACAGCTTTCCGGTCAACATATACGTTTCGGCAATTGTAGTGTTTTTCCTGCTCAGTCTTGCTGTGACATGGGTGCTTCACGGACGCGAAAAGGGTGGGCGCATATGTGCAAAGCAGCGTGCGGCAAGGAGTGTTTGCCTGCTTCTGTTCTGTGTGCTGTTTGTCAAGGCTGTCTATCTCGGCGAGAATCCCATTAAGCCGAAGGATACCTTTGTCTGGTCGTGGGAGGACAGCTACTATACCTATGGCTATGCGGCAAGCTCGGTTGAGGTTTTGCAGAAATCGGTCAGAATGATTGACAAGCCCGAGGGCTATTCGGCAGACGCTGCCGCACAGACTGCAGCTGAGGTCAAGCCGCAGACGGCAGCGGTGACGCCCGATGTCATTCTGGTTCTCAACGAAACCTTTTTTGACCTGCGCGATATTGCGGATTTTGAAACGGATACGGACATTATGCCGTTCATCGACTCGCTCCCCGAGTCATCAAAGGGACGTGCGGTTGTTGCAGGTACGGGCGGAGGAACGAACAAGAGCGAATATGAGCTGCTGACAGGCAACTCCCTCTATCTCATGCAGGGGATAACGCCGTTCAACTATCTTAACTTTGACAATGCAAGCAGTGTTGTCAGCGTTCTGCGCGGCGCGGGATATTCTTCATGGGCGGCACACTGCGCACAAAGCACCAACTATGCGAGGGGAATTGTATATTCCAAGCTGGGGTTTGACAGCGTTTTGTTTGCCGATGATTTCGGCAAGGCTGAAAAATACGGCAAGCGGAGCTATGCAACCGACATGTTCTGCTATGAAAGAATGATTGCGGACTATGAAAAAATGGGAGATTCGCCGCGGCTTATGTATATGCTGACAATTCAGAATCACGGCGGCTGGGAGCTGAATGACGAGTCGGAGGATTTGGTTCACGCAAGCGGCGATTTCGGAGAATATGCCGATGACGTGAATGAGTTTCTGTCATGCATAAAGCTTTCGGATGAGGCATTCCGCCGCCTGACGGAATATTTTGCCGATGTTGACCGCCCTGTCGTTGTGTGCATGGTCGGCGACCATTCGCCTGCATTTGCGGCTGAACTGATTGACAAGGGAAGCATGGACGATGTGATGAGGGTGCGCTCCACACCGTATGTTGTCTGGGCAAATTATGATATTGAGCAGGCAGGAGGGCGGACGCTGAGTATGCCGTATATCGTGCCGAATCTGCTGAAGGCGGCAGGTGCGCCGATGTCGGGGTTCTATGAATATATGATGGATATGTGCGCAGATGTTCCTGTTGTGACGGCGTTCAACATATATGAAACAGCTGACGGAAAACGGCATGAATATTCTGAAAGAACGGAATTTTCAAAAAAGATTGATGATTATTTTAAACTGGTGTATAACAATGTCGGCGATACGGCAGGAAAGCTTGACGGATTCTTTGATATAGAGAAATAAAGTATTCTTGAGGGGTGATTCGCACCCCTTTTTTTATGAGCTTTTGCCGTCACAACGGCAGAGACGGCAGAGAAGTGTAAAGCCTTTGTTTAAAAAAGAAGTGCGGAGGAAGCTCCTCCGCACAAAATTTTAATATTCAAGCACAGCAATTGCATGATTTTCAAGTCTTGGTATCGTGAATCTAACCTCATTTCCCGACTGCTCAAATTCAAGAGCCTCTCTTGACGGGGCAAGATATGCCGACTTGATTTTTCGGTCGGTTCTGATTTTCGCATCAACGTTATAAATCGGAACAATATCTTCAATGACTTCAACCTTGCCGCGTTTTACGGGAGACGCATAAAGTGCGTGGAAAACCAGTCTGTCGGTCTGCTCGGCAAGGGTCACAACGCCCTGTGCAGGCAGGCTTGTCACAACAGTTTTGCCGTTGCCCAAAAGACGGTCAAGCGCAAACTGAACCGTGCGTTTCAGAATCAGGCTTCCCCATTCCGCATATTCCGAAAATATATTCCATGAAATATAGATTCCGTCCTTGCCCTCGCAGATTGCCGCCTTGTCGGCAACGCCGCAGTTCGGAGTCTGCTGATGAGAACAGAAATGAAGCGCTGTGCGGTTGAAATAGGGATTTTCACGCATTGCAAGCGTCTCACCGCCGCAGCTCTCAATTAAATATCCGCCGCCGCGCATAACAAAGGCTGCGGTTTTATATTCGGGAATATCAAAGCACGGTCTGAGATAGTCGGGGCAGAACGGGTTTTCACCGATATATTTTGCTCCGAAATCGGGAACAAAACGGCTTTCTGTCTCCGCGTCAAGTCCGGATTTGCCTGTTGCAAGCAGCTTTCCGCCGTTCGCTGTGAATGTGCGGAGCTTTTCTGCAAGTGATGTGTCAACCGTGATTGTATCGGGCAGAATCAAAACCTTATATTTTCCGAAATCCTCCTCAAGGTCAATGCAGTTGAAAAGATATTTACCCTCAAGAAGCATTCTTGCCGCACCGGTGTCACCATCGGGTGAGTCAAGCTTGCCGCCGCCTGCGGCAGACTCCTGTGACAGAATGGCAATGTCGGCTTTAAGCTCTGCTCCGTCCAGCCATTCCTCAATTTTTTCAAGCTCCGAATATGCTTCGCCGATGATGTGATATGTATTCTCGTCCATTTTTCCGCTCGGGTGAAGCTGGTCGCCGACAGAGCATTTTGCGCCGTTTGCTGCCGAGAGTGCTGCCTCATAGCGCAGAGCGTTCGGGTGCTTATATCCGCCGAAATCGCCCCATGTGACGTGGAATTTGCCTGTCATGCCGAGAAAGTCCATTCCGAGAGTTCTTGCATATGCCGCCGAAAGAGGAAAGTGGTCATATCCCCAGCCGCCTGTCGGAAGACTTTCAAGCTCCAGATGAGTGTTAAAATGCGCAAGGTCGCGTCTGCCGCGGATTATGTGTCCTCCGTTGTGGAAAACGGGCAGACCGGGCTTCACGCTGTCGATTGTTTCGCGCACCCTGCGGCAGTAGTTTGCATAGACCTTCTCCGCAAGAGCAAGAGCGTTTTTGTCGTCATACGGGTCTTTTCCCTCGTCAATAAGTGTCCTCACGCAGTTCTGGCAGAAGCACGGAATGGCTCCGACAATGTCAAGGAAAATTCCGTCTGCGTCATAGCGTTCGCAAACCTCGCGGATTTGTGCCAGAAGATAGTCGAGATACGGTGAGTTAAAGCAGAAACGGTGATAGCCCGGCTGTGTGAAGTCGCGAACCCATGTTGTGCTTTCGTCCTTGGCGCGGATCAGCCATTCGGGGTGGCGGCGCGCCATTTTCTCGTCAAGACCTGCCGACAGATATACGGGCGTTTTAACACCGATTTCGTGTGCCGCCTCAATTTCTGCGCCGAGAAGGTCAAAATCAAGATGAGGGTGCTGTTCATTTGCCTCTGACGGGTGATATGCCCAGCCGTGGTGGCATTTTGAAAACACCGTGATTGAGTTGACATGTCCTGCCTTCAGGGCTTTTTGAAACTGTTCCTTTGAAAAATCCCTGCCGATATTTTCAATTTTTTCACTTGTGTGAAAGTCCAGATGAACCTGTCTGTAATTCATGCATAATTCCTCTTTTCTATGAAATGGAGTTTATACGGAAATTATAGCACGGTCGGGCAGATTCTTCAATGCGTAAAATATGCCGATTTATGTGTTTTTCGGTATGCAAGAGGAGAGACGCCAACCTTTTTTTTGAATGCGGCTGAAAAATAGTACTCGCTTTCAAAGCCCGCGGAGAGAGCAATTTCACGCATTGGCATATTGCTTTCCGAGAGCAGGCGTTTTGCCGCCGATATGCGGATTTCGGAAAGACGGTCTGATATTGTACACCCCGTTTCGGCTTTGAATTTTCTTGACAGGCTGCGGTAGCTCATGCCCATTGCGGCGGCAATGTCCGACACACAGACGGGCTGTGCAAAGAACTCTTCAAGCCAGAGTGTGACCTGTTTTGAGACTGCCTTCTGCGGTTTTGCCGCGATTGGTGCAGAATCGGCTTTCCGCGTGCCGCAAAGGCGCGTCAGCCAGCAGACAAATGCCGCACGGAGCGCGGTTGTGTTCTGAGGAGCGTCAAGCAGCATTTCGATTTCGGAATCAAAGGCTTCGGGACGCGGCACACAGAGAGCCGGCATGATTTCCGCGGAAGCTTCACCCGATATGCGGAACCGAATGCAAAGCCCGTCATCGCCGCACCTGTTGTGACGGTGGGAGTGAGGCACGCCCGGCGGAATGATGAAAGACTGCCCTTTTTCAACAAAAAATTCGCGATCGGCGAGTGTGGTGAAAAGCGAGCCTTTCTGAACATAGTTAAATTCAAACCACGGGTGAATGTGCGGAGCAATCCGCCATTTGTCGGAATGCTTTGCGCGCAGAACATCGCATATTTCAATTTCCGTACCGCAGAAGGAAATCGGGAGCGGTGCAATGTCCGTCAGCGCGGCAATCAGATTTTTCAGATTTTCATTCGTCATTTTTCATAACCTGCCTTTTTTAAAGTATAACACACATAAAAAATATTGTAAATGGCATAATTTCATAAATAATATGCATAATTTGTCCTGTCAGTATATTTTTTTTAATGCGGCGGAGGGATATAATAGAGCTGAAGGAGATGAGAAAAATGTATACGGGAATTGACATCGGAGGAACAAAATGCGCGGTTGTCCGCGGAGACGCGGAGGGTGGAATTGAAAAAAAGATACGCTTTGAGACAACGGACGTGAGCGGGACGCTTGAAAACATATTTTCGGCAATTGATGAAATCGGAGTCGGCGAAAAGATAGGCATAAGCTGCGGCGGACCGCTTGATTCCGAAAGGGGAATAATCCTTTCGCCGCCCAATCTCCCGGGGTGGGACAAAATACATATTGTTGAAATGCTGAACGAAAGATACGGCAAGGCGGCGGCACTGAGAAATGACGCGAACGCATGTGCGCTGGCGGAATGGCGGTTCGGCGCAGGGAGAGGAACAAAAAATATGGTGTTTCTGACCTTCGGCACGGGAATGGGTGCAGGGCTGATTCTGGACGGTAGGCTCTATGGCGGCACGAATGACATGGCAGGTGAAATCGGGCATGTCCGTCTTGCGGATTTCGGTCCTGTCGGCTATGGCAAGGCAGGGTCGGTGGAAGGATTTTGCAGCGGCGGCGGCATTGCGGCTCTCGGAAGAATGCTTGCGGAGGAGCGGCTTCAGGCGGGAGAGACGGTCAGCTTTTGCGGAAGCCGCGGAGAGCTTCCGCACATCACGGCAAAGAAAATTGCGGACTGCGCGCATGAAGGGGCGGAGGACGCGCTGCGTGTTTATGATATATGCGCCGAAAAGCTCGGCATAGAGATTTCAATTCTGATTGACATTCTGAATCCCGAGAAAATTGTAATCGGGAGTATTTTCGAGCGGAGCGGAGATTTGCTGCGCCGAAAAATGCAGGAGATCATCGAACGTGAAACGCTGCCGCATTCGCGCGCGGTGTGTGAAATTGTTCCTGCGGAGCTTGGTGACAGCATAGGAGACTATGCAGCAATTGCTGCCGCAATGGAGGCGTAGGTGAGCTGCGCCGGAGAAGGGGAGAGAATAACGTGAAACTTCCTTTCGCATTAATCCCTCCGGAGGATTTAATTGCCCGTGCGAAATTTTCCTCACGCTGTTCGGAAACGCACATGGGCGTTTTAATCTCTTATCATTCCTTGCCCTGCTGATAAGAGAAACATTTAAATATAATTTATGCCGTTGCAGGGCGGCGGAATGGAGATTAAAATGAATATAAATATATATGAAAGATATCCGCAGCTTGAGGGCTGTCGTGAACAGATTGAAAAAACACTTGAGCTGATGAAGGAGACATATGACAGAGGCGGAAAGCTGCTTTTGTGCGGAAACGGCGGCAGCTGCGCCGACTGCGACCACATTGTGGGCGAACTGATGAAGGGCTTCATGGAGCGCAGACCGCTTTCTGACAAAATATGCACAGCAATGAGGGAAAAGCTCGGCGGTGATGCGGAATATCTCATTGATAACCTGCAAATGGGGATTCCTGCAATATCTCTTGCGGCTCACTCAGGGGTCATGACCGCTTTTGCAAATGATGTTGACCCCGACCTGATTTATGCGCAGATGGTTCTCGGCTATGCAAAGACGGAGGACATGGTGATTGGAATTTCGACCTCGGGCAACTCAAAAAATGTCATTCATGCATTGCGCTGCGCCGCAGCTCTCGGTGTTTGCACAGTCGGTCTGACAGGCAGCGGAGAGTGCGGAATGGACGGCTTGTGCGACGCGGTCATTCATGTTCCCGAATGCGAAACCTATAAGGTTCAGGAATATCATCTGCCTGTATATCACTATCTCTGCGCGGAGCTTGAACGTTACACAACAGAAAAGGCATAAAGAATTTCCGAACGGATTGTGATATTTTGGAAAATTTTTTAAAGGGAATGCAACCTTTTTGGGCTTGAAAAAGTATATAAAGTGAAAAGCTGAAAAGGAAGAAGCTTAGCTAACATAAGGTCAGGCGGACGCGGTTGAACACGCACTGCCCGATGATAAGGTCTCTTTCGCGTTAGCGGATACGGAGCATTTAACTGTCCGTGAAAATCCGCCTTGCTTTTTCTGAACGCACAAGGGCGTTTTAATCTCTTATCATTCCTTGCCCTGCGGATAAGAGGAAAGTTTTCACAATTCATGCTGTTGCAGGGCGGCGGAATGGAGATTAAAATGAAAAAGAAAATGGTTGTTTTACTGATTGCGGCGGGTATTGCAAGCGGAATCGGAGCTTCTGTGGCAGAATGTGAGAATGCGGCAGAGACCCCGGGAATCGGTTATGTGCAGTCTGCCGGTGTGCAGGAGACGGTGAAGGGGAAAGCAGAAAGAATTGTTGTCGGCTTGGAAAAGAAGGAAATTGATGTGAGCGATCTGCCTTCTGCACCGTATTATGTCGGGGATACTTTGATGGTGCCGCTTCGCAGAATATCCGAGGCTTTGGGATATTCCGTCGGCTGGAATGAAGAAACGGGCGAAATCACGGTTGATGATGAATATATTCAGTCGGCTGTGCTTCGGGAAAACAGCAGGAAGGCTGTGTTCATGGGACGGCTTAAGGTGATTGATATGAGCCGCGAGATTGAAAATGCGAAAGAAACTGTCATTATGGACGGCTGCACATATGTTCCGTCGGAATTTTTCAGAGAATTTTTAAATGACGTTGAAGTGTCGGGAAACACCGTCTCGGTGTCTCCGAGCATGGCGCAGATTCAGGGGAAAACCGAACGGTGATTGTCGAATCGGACATTGCATGACGAAAAATGTTGACAAATGCGGAAAAATGTGATATAATGCTAAAGTAAAATAAAAATACGGGGGGCTTGTGCAGGCAGGCTGAGATTGAACCCACGATGCGGTTCTGACCCGAAACCTGATTTGGATAATGCCAACGTAGGGATAATACCGCAGAAGTTTTTTCGGGGATATGCCGCAGAGGCATATCCCCTTTTGGTTGTTAATTTTCAGATTTGAAAGGATGCGTGGAAAAAATGACAAAAACAAAAAGACTGACCGAATGTGCGATTGCCGTTGCGCTGTCTGCGGTGCTGAGCTTTCTGACTTTGTGGAAAATGCCGCAGGGCGGCTCGGTTTCTCTGGTGATGGTTCCGCTGTTCATTGTGGCATATCGGCACGGTGCGCTGTGGGGAATGGGCACGGGCATTGTATACAGCCTGGTTGCACTGATGATTGACGGGGTTGTATATCACCCGATGTCGGTGGTTCTGGATTATATCTTAGCGTTCGGTGTGATTGGTGTTGCAGGATTTTTCAAAGCCGATGTGCGCGGAATCCTCTGCGGAACGGTGCTTGGCGTTGCAGGCAGATTTGTCAGCTCGGTGCTGAGTGGCTGGCTGCTGTTTGCGGAATATGCACCCGAGGGTCAGAGTCCGCTGGTATATTCGCTGACATACCAGTGCACATATCTCATTCCCGAGCTGGTTCTGAGCATTTTGGTACTTTTGCTTCTATATAAAAAAGCAAACAAGCTGTTTTCGGTGAAAAATTAACCAAAAAAAGAGGATTGCCTGATATTTACTTGAAAGGCAGTCCTCTTTTGTGTTATACTATATGAAATATGAAAATGCGAAAGGACGGAATTTTTCATGAAAGAGCTTTTTATGCTGTTTTTTGCATTTGCAAAAATCGGTGCTGTGACCTTTGGCGGCGGCTATGCAATGCTTCCGATTCTTCAGAGGGATATTGTCAAAAAATACGGCTGGGCGACAGATGAGGAGCTTGTGGACTATTTTGCAATCGGTCAGTGTACCCCCGGCGTCATTGCGGTGAACACCGCAACCTTCATCGGCTACAAGCGAAAGGGTGTGTTGGGGGGCATTTTTGCCACAATCGGCGTTGTTTTCCCGTCAATTGTAATCATTTCGGTCATTGCGGCGTTCATCACCAACTATGCCGACATTCCCGCGGTGAAGTATGCATTCTGCGGTATACGCGTGTGCGTGTGCGTGCTGATTCTGAATGCGATTTTAAAGCTGAGCCGCAGCTCATTGGTTGACAAATACACATATATTATATTCGGTGCGGTGCTTGCACTGTCGGTGTTTCTTGATGTTTCCGCGGCATATCTTGTCATTGCGGCAGGCTTTGCGGGATTTCTGATTAGGCGCTTTTCGGGGAAGGGAGAGAAAAATGATATTGATTGAGCTGTTTCTTTCGTTTTTCAAAATCGGGCTTCTGGCTGTCGGCGGAGGACTGGCAACACTGCCGTTTCTTTATGAGCTGGCGGAAACCCACGACTGGATTTCAGTTGCCGACATTTCAAATCTGATTGCGATTTCGGAATCCACGCCGGGACCTCTCGGGGTTAATATGGCGACCTATGTCGGATTTCTGAAAGCAGGTGTGGTCGGCTCGGTGACATCGACTCTCGGACTGATTGCGCCGTCCATAATTGTCATCATCATTGTTGCAAAGTTTCTGGAGAGGTTCAAAAGCTCGGCGATGGTTGCAAATGTGTTCTACGGCTTGCGTGCTGCGTCCTGCGCGCTCATTGCGGCGGCAGGAATCGGAGTTGCGCGGCTTGCGTTCTTTGGTGAAAAAATGACAGAGTTTTTCTGGCAGGGAGCTGTTTTGGCTGTTGTTTTGTTTTTTGCGATAAAAAAACTGAAGTGGCACCCCGTAATTTTTATAGCAATATCCGCCGTGGTCGGGATTGTGTTCAAGTTTGAAGTTTGACATATTCCGAAAAAATTGTTGACGGTTTGCGAATATAATGTTATAATAAATATTATATTTGCATTTTTTGGTAAAAACGGGAGGAAGTTTTATGGACAGCAGTACAATTCAGATTCTCACTGCCATGATAATTTATATGGCGGCGGTAATCGTTATCGGAATTTTATTCGCAAAGACGGCAAACAAAAGCTCGGAGAATTATTTTCTGGGCGGACGTTCGCTCGGACCGTGGGTGACGGCAATGAGTGCGGAGGCGTCCGACATGAGCGGCTGGCTGCTCATGGGTCTGCCGGGCGTTGCATATTGGTGCGGACTTGCGGACGCGGCAAGGACTGCAATCGGTCTTGCGGTCGGAACATATCTGAACTGGCTCATTGTGTCGAAGAGACTCAGACGCTACAGTATAAGGGCGAACAACTCAATCACGCTGCCCGAGTTTTTCTCAAACAGATTCCGTGAGGACAAAAAGGTCATCATGACGCTTTCGGCGCTGTTCATTCTCATTTTCTTCACTGTGTATGCCGCAAGCTGCTTTGTGACCTGCGGAAAGCTGTTTTCAACGCTTTTCGAAATGTCATATATTTCAATGATGCTTGTCGGTGCGGCATTTGTTCTGCTGTATACCATTCTCGGCGGCTTTCTTGCAGAGAGCGCGTCTGATTTCATGCAGGGCGTTGTGATGATTATTGCGCTGGCTGTCATTGTGACAATCAGCACAATCGACGCGGGCGGCTTCGGTGCGGTCATTGAAAACTCAAAGAAAATTCCTGGATTTCTGGAATTTTTCGGGCTTGCCGTGCCTGTTGTGAACGATGCGGGCGAACAGTTAGTTGAGGCAGGAAAACCCGTTTTCGGTGATGCTGCAAGCTATGGCGCACTGAAGGTGTTTTCAATGCTTGCGTGGGGTCTCGGATATTTCGGAATGCCGCAGGTTCTTCTCAGATTCATGGCGATCCGCCGTGAGGACGAGCTGAAGCGTTCAAGGCGAATTGCGATGGTTTGGGTGCTGATTTCGCTTGCGGTTGCGGTGTTCATCGGAATTGTCGGCAGACAGCTGTTCCCGACGGTTCACCCGACGGCAACGAGTGCGGAAAACATTTTCATCACTCTTGCGGAAAGCTCTCTTCCGCCGCTGCTTGCAGGCTTTGTTATGGCAGGAATACTCGCTGCGACAATCAGCTCATCGGATTCATATCTTTTGATTGCCGCATCGGCTTTTGCAAAGAATATATATCAGGGCGTGTTCAAAAAAGACGCAACAGACAAGCAGGTCATGACGGTTTCGCGTGCGGCTCTTTTGCTTGTTGCATTAATTGCAATGCTGATTGCGCTTGACGAAAAAAGCATTATATTCAAAATTGTTTCGTTTGCGTGGGCAGGCTTCGGCGCAACCTTCGGACCGATTATGCTGTTCTCGCTTTTCTGGAAGAGAACCAACAGAGCGGGTGCAATTGCCGGCATGGTCGGAGGCGCGGGAATGGTGTTTTTGTGGAAGCTGGCAATTTCAAAGCTCGGCGGCGCGTTCGGAATCTATGAGCTTCTGCCTGCATTCATATTCTCATCACTGTGTATTGTCATTGTGTCATGTTTGACAAAAGCTCCTTCAAAGGAAATTGAGGAGGACTTTGAGGCGGCAAGAACGGGAAAATAAAAACTGAAATTCGCATTCGGATACGGTCGGTCAGGTTTGACCGACCGTTTTCAAGGTTTCGGGAAATGGTATAAATTATCATTGACAAGCCGAAAATAAAGAGGTATTCTTAGATATATGAGAGTTAAATCCGCATTGCCTGACAACGAATGCTCCTGCGACCTTTCAGCCTGCCGGATTTGCGGAGCGTCAGACTGTCTTAATTTTGCCGCAGCAAAATCTTTTCAAAAATTCATTCGATTAAGGACGAATGATTTTAAGCGTGAGAATTTTTGCTCAAGCAAGACAAAAACAGAGGTGACGGATTGACGGATGCTTTAACGCCGATCGGGAGTGAATCCATCGCTTAAATCGGGCTTGGACGGTCAGCATAGGGTCAGGATAATGTATGAGAAAAGAGGTTTTGGAATGTATAAAATCAGCAGCTTAAGCAACGGAATCAGAGTCGTTTCCGAATATACGGATTATGTCAGGTCTGTTGCGCTCGGAGTGTGGGTCGGCACGGGTTCGTCAATGGAAAATGTGAAAAATAACGGCGTTTCGCACTATATCGAGCATATGCTGTTTAAGGGAACAAAGACACGCACGGCAAAGGAAATTGCGGAGTTTTCGGACAGAACGGGCAGTCAGCTCAATGCCCTGACCGCAAAGAAATATACGGGTTATTATGCAAAAACACTGACCGAAAATCTGGACGGTGCGATTGAAATTTTGTCGGATATGCTGACCAATTCGGTGTTTGACCCCGAATGCATGGAGACGGAGAGACGTGTCATTGCGGAGGAAATCAATATGTCGGAGGACGCTCCCGAGGATTTTGTCCACGACTGTCTGAGCAAGCTCATGTGGAGGGGAGAGCCGCTCGGGTTTCCGATTGCGGGGACGCTGGAGACA